>NZ_FXBB01000019.1 GCF_900177735.1 Dethiosulfovibrio salsuginis
CCCTTCTTCAAGGGCTACAAGCCTCAGTTCTACTTCCGTACCACCGACGTCACCGGAGCCATCGAGCTTCCTGAGGGAGTCGAGATGGTAATGCCTGGGGACAACGCCACCTTCAAGGTCGAGCTTATCAACCCCATCGCCATGGATCCGGGCCTTCGTTTCGCCATCCGTGAGGGCGGTCACACCGTCGGCGCTGGCGTCGTAACGGAGATATTAGAGTAATTTATCCAGAGGTCTGCCCCCGCTTACGCTGGGGCGGATCCTCATATTTGAGGAGTGAGTAATATGGCAGATCAGATAGGCCTTCAGTGTACCGAGTGCAAGAGGCGGAACTACATCAGCTCAGTGAACAAGAAAAACATGAGCGGAAAACTGGAACTGAGCAAGTTCTGCAAGTTCTGCAAAAAACACACCTTGCATAAAGAGACCAAGTAGTGTAGAATACGTTCTTGGCGCAGGTCCGTAGCTCGAATTGGTAGAGCACCGGACTCCAAATCCGGGGGTTGAAGGTTCGAATCCTTCCGGGCCTGCCATTTATTTTAAACTTGATGTGTGACGAAGGGAGGCCAGGGTCGTGCAGAAATTCTTCGATTTTCTTCGTGAGGCCAGAGCCGAGCTCAAGAAAGTAACGTGGCCTGGCAAACAGCAGGTTTGGTATTCCACCCTGGTCGTCATATTCGTGACCCTACTTGTAGCTGTCTACCTCGGGATCGTCGATATGGCGTTGACGGGAATCTTCTCGAGGGTTATTGGATAGTTCTTCAGGTTTGATGTCGTGGAGGACTCCAGTATCTGAGAGCAGGGAGGTTTAAGGGGGCCGAAGAATCGGGTCCCTTTTTTTATCATGGCGACCAATACAGATAGACAATGGTTCATCGTACAGACCTACGCGGGATACGAGAACAAGGTCAAGGCTAACCTTGACCAGAGAATTGCCACCATGGGAATGGAGGACAAGATATTTAACGTCCTGGTCCCTGTGGAGGAGAAGATGGTGGTCAAGGACGGCAAGTCCAAAAAGGTCACCAAAAAGCTGTTCCCTAGCTACGTTTTAGTCGAGATGGTAATGGAGGATCAGCCCTGGTACGTAGTCCGTCATACTCCTGGTGTGACCGGTTTCGTAGGCTCAGGCAATCATCCAATCCCTCTTAGCCAAAAAGAGATCGACGATGTCATGGATAAAATCGGTGGTTCCGCCGGGAAGAAAGGCGACAGGCCGACTTTCGATATGAACTTCGCCAAAGGGGATGTCATAAAGGTCAAGTGCGGCCCCTTCGAGGGTGCGGTAGGGCCTATAGTGGATATCCTGCCCGACAAGGGGAAGGTCAAGTTTTCCGTTTCCGTATTCGGAAGGGACACCCTCGTCGAAATAGACTATACAGAGCTGGAAAAGCTCTAGTTTTTATCGGTCGGTGAGTTCATCGGCTATGACAAACAAGTGAGAGGAGTTTTTACATATGGCCAAGAAAGTTATCGGTCAGATCAAGTTGCAGCTTCCAGCGGGAAAGGCGACTCCGGCGCCTCCAGTTGGACCTGCCCTTGGTCAGCACGGCGTCAACATAATGGAGTTCTGCAAACAGTTCAACGCTAAGACCAACGATCAGCCCGGAATGATCATCCCTGCGGTGATAACCGTCTACGCTGATCGTAGTTTCACCTTTGAGCTCAAGACACCGCCAGCAAGCGTTCTCATAAAGAAGCTGGCCGGTCTTGCCAAAGGTTCCGGTGAGCCCAACAAGAAAAAGGTCGGCTCTTTGACCAAAGATCAGGTCAGAGAGATAGCCGAGATCAAGAAGCAGGACCTTAACGCAAACGACGTAGAGGCGGCCATGTGCATGATCGCTGGCACCGCCCGTTCCATGGGAGTTACCATATCCGAGTAGGATAGGTCTCCCCGTGGCAGGGAGGTATCTCCCGCTATGACCACAAACAAGGAGGATTTTTTCGATGGCAAAAGTAGGTAAGCGTTATTCAGCTCTGTCCAAGAAGGTCGATGCCCTTAAGTTGCATGGACTTGACGAGGCCGTTGCCCTGGTGAAGGAGAACGCAAACGCCAAGTTCGACGAGAGTATCGAGGTTCATCTTCGCCTAGGCGTCGATCCCCGTCACGCAGATCAGCAGGTGCGTAGTACCGTAGTTCTCCCCCACGGCACAGGAAGGACCATCCGTGTGCTCGTTATCACCACCGGAGAGCAGGGAGAAGCTGCAAGAGAGGCTGGCGCGGACTTCGTCGGTGGAGAGGACATGGTCAGCAAGATTCAGGGCGGCTGGCTTGATTTTGAGGCGGTTGTAGCGACTCCTGACGCGATGAAGCTCATCGGTCGTCTCGGCAAAGTGCTTGGCCCTCGTGGACTTATGCCTAGCGCCAAGGCTGGCACTGTGACCAACGACGTAGCCGGAGCGGTCAAGGAGATCAAGGCCGGTAAGGTCGAGTTCCGAGTCGACAAGTTCGGTATCGTCCATAACTCGGTAGGCAAGGCCTCCTTCTCCAAGGAGAACCTTCTCGAGAACGTAAAAGCCTTTTACTCGGCGATCCTAAAGGCCCGTCCCTCGGCGGCCAAAGGGACCTACGTCAAGAGCTTTACCATGAGCTCCACCATGGGTGTCGGCGTTAAGGTAGACGCATCTTCAGCTCAGAAGGATCTTTCTGAGTAGATCTAGACAACCTATTTCCCAGGATGTATAATACCATCCGGTTACGAACTGAAGACAGTGGGTCCTCCTAGGAGGATAAGGCTTACGCCGCCCGCCGAGGTTCGGGGTCCGCTGATTTCGGCTGTAGCCGTTGATGTCGGTATAATCCCCCCGATCCCTCTGGATCTGGGGGTTTTTTAGCTTTCACAACTAAGGAGGTGAAAATATGCCTGCATCTTTAAAATATGAATTGGTCTCTGAGTTAAGAGACAGACTTCAAGGCGCTGAGGCGGTGTTCGTCTGCGAGTACAGAGGACTTAACGTCGCTCAGGCTACTGAGATCCGCCGTCTTGTCAGAGAGGCCGGTGGAGAGATGAAGGTGGCCAAAAACACCCTGGTGAGGATCGCCCTTTCCGAGGTAGGTATGGCCTCCCCTGAGGACCTGACAGTCGGTCCTAACGTCTACGTCATAGCTCCTACCGACAGCCCTGCGGTGGCCAAGGCCCTCAAAGAGTTCGCCGCCAAGAAGGAAAACAAGGCGATGATAATCAAAGGCGCCGTTATGGGCACCGATGTGCTTGACCTTAACCAGGTTCTCGCCCTTGCCGATCTGCCCTCCAGGGATCAGCTTATCGCCCAGGTCGTTGGAACGATCGCAGCTCCCCTTCGTGGCCTCGTTACCGTTCTTTCCGGCCCCGCAAGAGGATTGGTCACATGTCTCTCTCAGCTCGCTGAGAAAAAAGGATCCGACGCAGCGTAGAGTTGCTTGATCCTGATTTTAAATAATTTACATACCAAAGGGAATTTCCCAGAGGAATTTTAAGGAGGAAAATAGAATGACCCGTGCTGATATCATAAAAGCTATCGAAGAAATGTCCGTTCTTGAGCTCTCTGAGCTCGTAAAGGAGCTTGAGGATAAGTTTGGCGTATCCGCCGCCGCTCCTGCCATGATGATGGCCGCTCCCGCTGCCGCTGCCGCTCCTGCAGAGGAAGAGAAGACCGAGTTCAACGTCATCCTCAAGGCCGCTGGTTCGGAGAAAATCAAGGTAATCAAGGTTGTCCGTGAGATCACCGGCCTTGGTCTTAAAGAGGCCAAAGAGGTCGTCGACAACCCCGGCAAAGCCATCAAAGAGGGCGTCTCCAAAGATGAGGCCGAGGCCCTTAAGAAGCAGCTTGAGGAAGTCGGCGCTTCCGTCGAGCTGGCCTAAAAAGAATACAACGAAAAAAGCGATTCCATAGTGGAATCGCTTTTTTCGTTGACCTTGCCTGTATGTTATGGTATACCCCTGATAGAGAATATCATTATCTTTTAGGAGGTCTTTCCGTGAGCGAACTAAGAAAAGCTGTGGATCAATTCTGGAGCGATCTTAAAGACGGCCGTAACAACATTATCAGCTGTGAGCAGTTGAACCAGGCGATCGAGAACAACTATCCTCTATACCTTCTGGACATCAGAAAGCCGGAGGACTACGCCGAGAAGCATATAGACGGTGCTATCAACGTCCCATGGGTGGAGGTCGGGGACTACCTCGACGATTTTCCAAAGGACGAAAAGATCATCGTCATCTGCTACACCGGTCAGACCGCAGGCCAGACGGTGGCGCTGCTCAGGCTCCTAGGGTTCGACGCCTGCTCTCTAAAGGGCGGAATGAGCTGCGAGCAAGCCTTCCTTCCTCTCAAGGCGTCCTGCGCATCCTGAGCCTGATTTAGTAGCCTCTCTGGTAGAGTGGCCTTACCTCCCGACGGAATCTCCGTCGGGTTTTTTTGTGCTCTCATGGAGTGTATAATTGCGTGTGACTAGAAAGGGGTGTTTCCTTTGGTTACAGATGTTCACGTCCACGTTTATCCCGAGGATCTCGTAAGGGATCAGGAATCAATATCCCTTAAAGAGCCCCATTTCGACCTCCTTACCCACAACAAGGTCCATAAGTGGGGAACTGCGGAGGATCTTATAAAGAGGATGGATGAAACAGGAGTAGACCAGAGCTGGATATTCGGTTTTGCCTTCAAGGACATGGGCTTATGCCGTCTCTGCAACGATTACGTCATAGAGGCGGTCAAACGATGGCCCGACAGACTGAAGGGAATGGCGGTAGTGCCCCCCCTCCACCCCGAGGCGGAAGGGGAGATCGCCCGGTGTCATGAAGCGGGACTTATAGGTCTGGGAGAGCTTTTCCCCCAAGGTCAGGGATTGGACCTAGACGATGCCAGGCAGACCTGGAGGATGGTCGGAGCCTGTCACGAGAGAGACATGGTCATACTGATCCATACCGCCGAACCGGTCGGCCACGACTACGACGGCAAGGGCAACGTAGGGCCTAGAGAGGCCGCCGAATTCTGTATAAACCATCCAGAGGCCAAGGTTATCTTCGCCCACTGGGGAGGGGGCCTGTGGCTCTACGAGTCCATGCCGGAGATGAAAAAAATACTGGCCAACGCAAGGTACGACACCGCCGCTTGGCCCTGGCTCTACGGGCCGGAGGTACTGAACGCCGCCTTTTCCCTTGGGGTTGGACACAAGATCCTATACGGGTCGGACTGGCCGATACTGGGATATGACAGGTATCTTAAGCTTCTTGAGCAGACCGCCCTGTCCCAGTCGGAGATATCCCTGGTAACAGGGGAAAACGCCCGCTCCTTTCTGCAACAGACCTGTTGACAAAAAACCGCTCCCAATATATACTACCTCTTGCGTTGGTGAGCTTAAGCCTCTGGGCGGTTAGCTCAGCGGTAGAGCATCTGCCTTACACGCAGAGGGTCACAGGTTCGAAACCTGTACCGCCCACCATTCATCAACACGACCTGTGCGGGGTCGTAGCTCAGTTGGTTAGAGTGCCGGCCTGTCACGCCGGAGGTCGCGAGTTCAAGTCTCGTCGGCCCCGCCATTTTTCATCAACCCCTTGTGTGGCGAGATAGCTCAGTAGGTAGAGCAGCGGACTGAAAATCCGCGTGTCCCCAGTTCGACTCTGGGTCTCGCCACCACTTTGCGGAAGTAGCTCAGGGGTAGAGCACAACCTTGCCAAGGTTGGGGTCGCGGGTTCAAATCCCGTCTTCCGCTCCAGTTTGGCGGCATAGCCAAGTGGTAAGGCAGAGGACTGCAAATCCTTTATCCCCGGTTCGAATCCGGGTGCCGCCTCCACATATTCCTCGGTAGCTCAGTTGGCAGAGCGGGTGACTGTTAATCACTAGGTCGCAGGTTCAAGTCCTGCCCGGGGAGCCAGATATATCTAAGACCGTGAGATCGCTCACGGTCTTTTTTTGCGTGAAAAAACAACTATAATGGATCCACAAAACCAACGGGAGGGGATCGTTTTGGAGGGTAAAGTCAAAGTTTCTGGCAGGATATTAGGTGTTTACGGTGGATTAGGTCCTGCTGCGTCCGCTGAATTTATGAGGTTACTGGCGGAAAGGGCCCCTGCAGAGGTGGATCAGGACCACCCGGTGGTTTACGTCTACTCTAACCCTCAGATTCCCGACAGAAGCTCCGCTATAATGGGGCAAGGGCCAAGCCCAGAGGGGGACCTTCGGACCGGTCTGATGACCCTTTGCTCCTGGGGAGCGGATATCCTCGCTGTGCCCTGCAACACGGCACATTTTTTTATAGATCGCTTCAGGAACGAATTGCCGGTTCCTCTGATCCACATAGTGGATGCAACGGTAGAGGAGGCTAGTATCGTCAGCCCTGATGGGGCGTGGCTGATCGCAACAGGGGGGACCATGTACAGCGGTATCTATCAGAGGGAAAGCCATAGGGTCGGTTACGATCTCCTCGAGCCCTCTAAGGAGGTTCTGGAAAGTGTCTCCGAGGCTATTGCCGCGGTGAAGGGAGGTAACCTTGGCTTGTCCGGTGGTATTATGGCCCATATCGTGGAGCAACTGAGGGGTATCAGGGATATTCCCCTATTAGGGGCCTGCACTGAACTTCCCCTAGCATACGCTGCCTCAGGTCTTCCATCCGACGGAATGATCTCAAGCCTGGACGCCTTGGCAAATAGGTGTATTTCCGCCCTGTATTCCTAGATATGCTAAAGTGGAGGTCCGTGGTAATATTTCTCCATAGATGGTAGAATTATCTCTATTATCGGTCTTGCTTTCTGCATGACCCGCTCTAAGCCTTAACAAGACGATGGTTTTTGGTTACTTTATCGGTATAATTTTGCGGTATAGTTAGGCGGTCCGATTGTCTTAGACCAGAGGAGGATTTCTATGGAGCAGTGCCTTGAACTGGAAAGATCGGAGGGATTTGTCCTTTACAGAGAGGGGGACTCTCTCTCTATGGAGGTATTGTCCCCTCCGGTGGGGGTTC
Organism: Dethiosulfovibrio salsuginis; assembly: GCF_900177735.1. Lineage (NCBI taxonomy): Bacteria > Thermotogati > Synergistota > Synergistia > Synergistales > Dethiosulfovibrionaceae > Dethiosulfovibrio > Dethiosulfovibrio salsuginis. Next base: position 6,941 of record NZ_FXBB01000019.1, read on the forward strand.
TCGATCTTCTTTCCGCTCTCCGTCGACACGCCGATCCAGACGGCATAGATCTGGATAAGGTCCGTTCTCTGGCGTCGTCAGGCGGGAAAGCGGAGATAGGCTACGTCGCCGGGGACGGCGCTACCGATAGGGCGTCTGTAAAGATAGTTGACGATGGAAACAGGTGTCTTTTGACGTTACCTAAAGGCTTTGACGACCTGGACAAAGTGGAAAGTCTTTTGGCCTCTAAAGGGGTAGTTCAGGGTATAAATATGGACGAGGTCAGAAAGGCGGTATTGGAAAGTGCCGCTGGAAACGACGTCTTCAACAGGACGGTGGCCTGTGGCATTCCACCGGTCAACGGCGAGGACGGATGGATAGAGTGTCTCAAGGAAAAGGCATCCGGTAAGCCTATGACCGACGAGGCTGGGGAGGTGGACTTCTACTCCCTCGATCTAATAGTCCTGGTAAAAAAAGGCGAGGTACTGGCCATCCGTCACGACCCAGTCGAGCCTATGGACGGCTCTACCGTAACAGGAAAAGCGGTTCCTGGAAGGAAAGGCAAATCTCCTCGTGTCGTCTACGGAAGTGGTATAGAGTTTGTTGACGGCAAGCTAATAGCCTCTATGGACGGTCAGTTGATATGGCGCGGGGAGAAGATGTTCGTCGAACCTCTTTTGGAGATAAAGGGCAATGTTGGGCCGGAGACGGGAAACATAAGGTATCACGGAACGGTTCTGGTTCACGGAGATGTCTCCGATGGTTACAACGTGGACGCCGAAGGGGACGTGGAGGTCAGAGGCTGTGTTGAGAGGGCCCATATAAAAAGCGGAGGTAACATATCCATCCGCTACGGTGTCGCGGGCAAAGAGGTCGCGGTCATAGAGGCTAAAGGCGACGTCCTCGCTAAATTCATTCAGGAAGCGGAGGTCAAATGCTCCGCGCTGAAGGTGAACGAGTATATCCTCAGGGCCAAGATCTCCGCTAAAAAAGGGGTTATGGTGGAGGGGCGTCATGGTATGGTCATGTCCTCCCGGATCGAGGCATCCTCCTACGTCAACGTCAGAACCGTCAGGATGATGAAGCAGGAGGATTCCTCCATAGCCATATCGGGGGTCTCGAGGGCGGAGTTATTCGCAAGATACAAAAGGCTTTTAGCGGAGGACGAGAAGGATTCGGATCGAATGCTCGTCCTCTCCGCTTCCATAAGGACCCTCTCGGAAAAAGGGCTTTACAAACAGGCCACGACTCGCCTTGCGGAGTTCGTTTCCCTGGAGGAGGCTCAGGCGGAGAGGTCGGCGGTCATATCGGATATTCGAGAGACCCTCAAAAACCTCAAAGGCGACGCGACGTTAAACCTAATAGGGCAATCCTCTGGGAGTCTCCCTGTCCGCCTAAAAGGCGTTTCCTGTAGGGTTGAGAGCGGAGCCAGGTGGATGACCATGTTTTACGACCCCGACTCAGATCAGGTTCGGGTAGTGGGAAGGGGGTAGTCCGATGCCTCTTTGTGAGCTTTACGAGCAGGCTAATTTTGTCCTTGGGGGAGGTGTTCTAGGACTATTAACCCAGGTTCTTGCGGATAAGGTGGACAGGGCGTTGGTCGTCCAGCCTCAAGGTGAACATCTCTCGGTGGTGGACGCGGTAGGTCTTTCCTGTCCTGTCTCCAGGATAGAGAACGGCCTCTCTATGGTATCGAAACAGGCGGCTATCCACAAGGTGGACGATTGGTGCCTTCTCTCTTTAGACGACAGTTTCTCCCTCTCCTTGGACGGCGATTGGACCCACATAGCCCTTCTCGGTGGCGAAGGATGGCCTATTATGGTTTTTCTGGAGATCTCTCCAGACGACGATCTAAAAAGGCTCCTCGGTGGAGCTAACGGTCTCGTTAAAATATGGAACAGATATCGCTCCGTGGAGGACGTGGAGAGGTCCATGGCGTCCCTCTCCTATCTGCTCTACGCCGTTAAAAGTGCGTTGCCATCGATCTTTGAGCCCTTCCCCCCTGAATTTTTAGCGACCTTCCTGGTGGACGTAATGAGGGAGAGCTTCTGTCCTAAGAGACTGTCCCTCATAAAAGACGATGGGGAGAGCCTGTCTTTTCTGGCGGGAGATCGATGCGAGGTCCCCATCAGGGAAGGGATCTTTGCGGATCACCACATATCCCCGGTCCCTCTATCCCTAAAAGAGGGTTACGTAAGTGCCATCGGGGAGCGAAACCTTGAGAACCTCAGGGCCGAATATTCTGTGGTGCTGCCGATAATAGCCGGACAGGACCGTTTCTTCTTCCTGTTGGAGTGGGGGGATATGCACACCAGAGAGGTTCTGGATGTACTTGAGCTTATAGGTGGCGTCACCGCTAAGGCTATGGCTATGAGTCGGCTGAGGGAGGAGGGGGCGTCTCAGGTTATGGAGCTCTCCAAAAGGGAGTTTGCTCTGAGAAGCATCCACGAGGCCACTTTATCCCTCATGGAGAACGATACGGAGGAAGTCCTTATATCCAGGATGGTCGATATCTTTGGAGAGATGACCCAGAGCAGGGCCGCAATAGTCGTTTTATACGACCACGTGGCTCAGGGGTATGTCCTCTGGGGCGAGAGACGGGACGGCAGCGTGTCCTGTATCAAGAGGATTTTAAAGGCCATGGATCGTCCTGTCACAGTGATGGATCTGCCCGACTCTTTCGGTGTGGATATGGCTTCCGCCGTATTCTCCGCCTTGGATCTCGAGGAGCTGGCCTCCTCAGAGCTTTTGGAGGTGGCTGAGAGGTTCTTCCTCCTCAAAGATGGAGACTCCTTCATGGGATATGTAGCGGTCTCCTGCTCTGTGACCGGAGGAAGCTACGGAGACGATCAGGGGCTGGAGACCTTGGCCGCCAGTTCCACCGTTGCCCTCAAGCGATGTAGGCTTCTGGACGAGGTAAAGGGACAGAGGGACGAGCTGAACCGTCAGGTCAGAATAAGGTCTTTTCTCCAGGAGCTTGCGTCGGACCTTCAGCAGATAAAGTCGCTGGAATCCCTTAAAGAAGCGCTGGACCAATCTCTGCCCCTAGTCCTCGGCCTGAAACAGGTGGACCTTATACCTATTTCCGTAGATGAAGGGGTTTTGCCCAGCAAGGTCTTTAAGAGCGACGTCCCTGTTGTCGACGGCGACTCGGTATGGGTTCCTCTCCGGTCGGGCAGACAGCTCCATGGCGCCATGAGGCTCGTGGTCGAGGATCCTGCCTCAATCGGCGGCGAAAAGCTGGAACTGATGGCTCTTATAGGGGCTTTTGTGGCCCCTCGCTTCGACACCATGAGACATTGCCCTGTAGCGGATTCCATCGACCTCGATATCGTGGTGGATAACCTAGTACAGAGGGGCGTGGAGGAGCTTGAGAGGGAGGGCTTTCCCTGTAGTGTCCTGATAGGTCCTTCCGATCTGACGGAGGAGCAATCAGGGGCCTGTCTTAAGGTGATGAAGGTCCTGGATCGCGCTGTAGCGGTGCTGCCCTTTACCTGGGACGGAGACCTCAAAGAGCTTTTCTCCCCGTCCCAAGGCTGGGCTCCCTTTAAGCCCGGCTAGACCGTTTTTTCAGGAACGGTTTTACGTCAAATTTTCGAGCACATCCCGATAGTGTCATAGATCTAACCGTCCCGAAAACCGGCTTTCTGGGCCAGGGCCTGTCGTGTAGGCCCATGCACCAACCGACCCCGACGTAGCCGTTAGGGTCTCTTCCGTCAAGAGCGTAACGGTCGTTTAGTTTGAGGGCGTTGACGAAGGCCTCCTCCGGCGACTTTGACCACAGAAGGATCATCTTTCCCCAATACATCCTGAGATATCCGTGAACGCCGCCTAGGTCCGCAAGGGATCTCTGGGCGGCGTTCCACAGTTCGTCGTGGGTGTCTCCAGACTCCAGGGCCTTCAGGTCGTAAAGCCACGGCCTTGGATCCTCTCTATGAAGCTCAAGGGCTTTTCTTGCCCATTCAGGAAGTGCTCCGTAGGAGTCGTACTCCCTTTCGTGATAACAGTAGTTATCCGAAAGCTCCCGCCTTATCAGGGCTTCCTCCACGAAAGGCGCTGTGCCTGGAAGATCGGCCTCCATAGCCGCTAAAATCGCCCTCTGAGGGGCTAGTTGCCCGAAATGAAAGTAGGGGGATAGCCCCGATGTTCCCTCTAAATTAGGGTCGTTTCTGTTCTCACCGTAATCCTCTAGTTTGTGGGAGATAAAAGAGCTTAATTTCCTCTCCCCTGCTTTAGATCCCGGCGGAAGAGTTACCGGCGACAGGGACATATCCAGTTTTAGCTCTCTGGCCGGAGGCACAAAGTCGGCGTTTGCCTCGCCGTATGGATGGCGAGGCGATTTCGGGAAGGGCTCTATAAACCGATCCATAAGCCTGTGTAGTTTGGGCCTTATGGTTCTGGCAGCGTATTCCCTTTTATCCGATGCCAGCCAACAGGGCACGACGTTATGGGCGTCGACCTGAATTACCCTCCATTTGCATTGGGACGTCAGCTCTTTTACCCACTTTATGTGGGGCTTCAGAGGAGAGAAGTCGATAACGATAGACCCTGGTTCGTGCTCGATCGAGTATCTTACTATCTCCTTCCCTGGATCTCCTATCCTGATTTTGAAGGAAATATTAAGATCCATAAGGTCCCTCGAAACCTCCTCCAGTCCCTTCAGCATAAAATCGTGGTGTCTCAGTGAAGATCCAGGGAAATCCTCGGTGAGGCAAAAGACGACCTCCAGAGCTCGTTTCATCTCAAGGGCTAACTGCTGAGCTTTCAGAAGGGCCCAATTGTCCCTAGCCCTTTGATCCCGGCTCATCCAGTAGACGATAGGGCCAGGTCCCCTCTCTCCTTCCTTTAAAACCCTTACCCTGTCTGGGTTTACCATCACGTTATCGATCAAAACGATCACCGCCTTCAACTATAGTCTACCAGATTGCCTCTGTAGCTTGTGTATCCTATAAGTGATATGATGTTACGAGAGGAGCGAAAGGAGGAGTCTCTATGGCCTATAAGGACTTGACCCCGGAAGAGGAGAGAGTGATCGTTCACTGTGAAACGGAACAGCCTTTCTCAGGGGATTACTGCGGTAATTTCGATGGAGGTGTCTATCGATGTAAGAGATGTTCGTCGCCTCTGTATCTGTCGGGCCACAAGTTCCCCTGTTCCTGTGGCTGGCCTTCTTTCGACGACGAGATCCCCGGTGCGGTCTCCCGTCGATCGGACCCAGATGGCCACAGAACGGAGATAGTGTGTGGAAAGTGCGAGGCCCATTTAGGGCACGTGTTTGAGGGGGAGAAGCTGACGTTGAAGAACGTCAGACACTGTGTAAACTCCGTTTCCCTCGATTTCCTTCCCTACACCGACCTTGAAAAAGGAACCTTCGCCGGAGGGTGTTTCTGGGGGTTACAACACCTTTTCAGAGATCTAAGCGGTGTCGTCGAGACGACCTGCGGATACTCCGGGGGATCGGTGGATTACCCTACCTACGAGCAGGTGTGCTCCGGTCGCACAGGCCATCTGGAGGCAGTCGAGGTCTGGTTCAACCCCGATGAGATCGCCTATATCGACGTTGTCCGCTACTTTATGGAGATACACGACCCTACTCAGGCAGATGGACAGGGCCCTGATATCGGCGATCAATACCGTTCGGCTATTTTCGTGGTCGACGAGGCTCAGAAAAAGTTGGCCCAATCGGTCATAGATGATTTGAAGTCGAAAAAACTTTCGGTGGTAACCGAGGTTAGGACCGAGGAGCCCTTCTGGATCGCCGAGGATTTTCATCAGCACTATTACGTCAAGACAGGTGCGGTTCCCTACTGTCATCGTAGGGTCTCACGGTTCTAAACAAAGGTAGCTGCTTCCGAAGAAAATCGGCAGCAGCTACCTTTGTTATGTCCCTAAACCTGGTCGGCGATCTTAGGGCTTGGCCTGTGGATAAATGAATCGACGGTGTATATGGTCAAGGCCACCCATATGGCGGCGAAGGTCACCATCTGAGCGGAGCTGAAAGACTCATGGTAGACCCAGTATCCCAGACCAAACTGGAGGGTTGGGGCCACAAACTGGAGAAGCCCTACGGTTACCAGGCTCAGGTTCCTGGCCCCCCAGACGAACCATATGAGAGGGACCGATGTGATAACCCCCGTTCCCATAAGCAGTAGGCTGGTCTTAGCTCCCGCTCCAGGGAAGGCCCCTGAACCGGAAAGGGCCGTCCAGAGCAAAAAGGCCCCGGCGGGGACGGACAGAAAGGCGGTCTCCACGAAAAGTCCCGGGAGCGATTCGACGGAGGCGAGCTTTCGGATCAGTCCGTAAATGGTGAAGGAGCAGGCCAGCCCTAAGGAGATCCACGGGAACCTGCCGTATTGAACTATCTGATAAGCGACGCCAGCGGCAGCCAGACCGATAGCCCACCACTGAACCTTTCTGAGGGCGTCTTTAAACACCAAAAATCCCAGCAGTACGTTTAGGAGGGGGTTGATAAAGTAGCCTAGACTGCACTGGATGATATAGCCCTTATTGACCGCCCATATATAAAGTAACCAGTTAGAAGCTATGATCGTTCCGCTTGTCATAAGCATATAGAGATTTTTCCTGTTACCGATAACATCTCTGACCGCGGCCCACCGGTTTCCGGGAATCAGCAGCAAAGAGGACGCAACCAAAGACCAGATGATTCGGTGGGAAAGTATCTCGTAGGCGGGAACGTCGGACATCTGTTTCCAGTAAACCGGCAGGAGCCCCCAGAGGATCATGGCGGAGGACGCTGCTATTAACCCTTTTTTAGATTTATCCATTTTATCTCCTCTCACGAATAAAGTTGATTTATATACTCGGATATAGTAACATAGCCCTGTAGGATCATATTATATACGGAGGTGTAGGTGTTATGGAGAGAACTAACGTAGTTACCATGAAGGGGAACGGTATAACCTTGATAGGTCCTGAGCTTAAGGTAGGCGATAAGGCACCGGATTTTGTGGTTCTCGACAAAGGGTTGGCTCCCAAGGGCCTTAAGGACTATGCCGGTAAAATAAAGGTCATCTCCGTCACTCCCTCCCTGGACACACCGGTCTGTGACCTTCAGGCCCAGTGGTTTAACGAAGAGGCAGCCTCCCTTCCAGGAGACGTGGTGGTCCTAAACGTCAGCATGGACCTCCCCTTTGCCCTAGGTCGTTTCTGTGCCGCCAAAGGAGTTGACAAGGTTGAAGTCCTGTCGGATCACCGGGACGCCTCTTTCGGGACCTCCTGGGGCCTACTCATAAAGGAACTAAGGCTTCTGGCCAGGGCTGTGGCTATCGTCGACTCCGACGACGTAATCAGATATATCCAGATAGTTCCCGAGGCGACCCAGGCTCCGGACTACGATGCCCTCATGGCTGAACTTAAATCGGTCATATAAAAAGCCCTTCGGGGCTTTTTTTGTGTCTTTACAGAGAGATGAGGTGATGTTATAATCCTTTAGCGTAGTAGAGAGACATCGTATCCAATTTAGGAGGTATAGTCATGACTGTCATAAGAATGGGCGTCCCTGGTCTGAGCAGCGAGGAGAAGGTCAGGCTTTCGGATAGATTGGCCGACGTGGCCAGCGATATGACCGGTCGTTCGAGGGACGATCTAATGGTTTACGTGTATGACCACAGCTCCGAACAGCCAAGACACTGATCATACTTAGAGAGGCGACCAACCTTAGCCGGTGAGGTCGCCTCTTTATTTTTGCATTTTTTATGCTAAAGTTTATTCAGACAGATCGATGTCCTTAGAAAGGATTGGTGTTATATGGATCACAGAGAAGCTTATCGCTACTACGATCCACTTCCCTATTTTCAGGAAAGAGGGTGGCTGATCGGAGGAGGGGCGGTTGGAGGAAAGGGCAAGGGATTGGCCTTCGCCCACGATGTACTGAAGCAGGATGGCCTATCCGACGATATCGGTCTTCCTGAGATGACTTTTGTCGTAGGAACCGACGTGTTCGATCTATTCGATAAGGAGCATGGGATTATGGATCTATCCTCCTCCCTGGGGTTCGAAGGCATGATGAAGGAGGCTCTGACCAAACCTCTCCCCGATTCGGTGATGGCCGAGCTGGAGAGGGTCGTCGCCTCCGTTCCTGGCCCTTTGGCGGTAAGATCGTCCTCTCTGTTGGAGGACGACATTGAGCTTTCCTTTGCGGGAAAATACGCCACTTTCTTCGTCGCCAACGTAGGGGATCAGGCTAAAAAGCTCGCCGACCTAGCGGATGGAGTGAAGAAGGTCTTTGCCTCGACCTATAACTCCGCCGCCAAGGAATACAGAAAGAAGCACTCTATCCCTAAAGGGCGGGAGAAAATGGCGGTGCTTATCCAACCGCTTCAGGGCAAGCGTAGGGGCGATCTTTTCTATCCCGAGATGGCTGTTACGGCGTTTTCCTGCGTATATCGCCGTCCTTCCCCTAGGATAGACAAAAACGACGGTGTCATGAGGGTCTGTTTCGGAATGGGAACCCACTCGGTGGGCAGATCTTTCGCCAGGACCTTATATCTGACAAACCCGGGGCTGAGACCTGAGGGGACCAACCCGGAGCAGGTCTATCTCTACTCTCAGAAGGAGTTCGACTGTCTCGACCTGTCCACAGGGGAGCTGGTGACCAAGAATCTCTGGTCCTCTTTGGACCACGTTCGATCTCATCACAGAAACGCCTCTTCCTTCATAGAGTGGTATGGCGATGGAATGCTGTATTGGCTGAACTCGGATACATCGGGGCTCACCTCCGCCATGCCCTGTTTTTCCTTTTCCGACCTGCCGAAGAGATGCAAAAGCTTTCTCGACAAGACCAAGCGGATGCTGTCCTTCTTTCAGGGGGCTATGGGGTTTCCTGTGGACATGGAGGCGGTTTATGACTCGGAAGAGGACAGGCTTACACTGGTCCAGATAAGGCCCCTAGCGTCCTACGTGGAGTTCGGCAAGGTGGATATACCTAAGGACGTGCCTTTAGAAAGGCAGATCCTGAAGGGAAACAGAATGGTAACCAGTCACGTATTGAAGGGAATAAAATGGCTGGTGTACGTAGATCCAGATCACTACTCTCAGTCCAGGGACTTCGTCTCCGTCGCCAGGGCGGTAGGGGAGGTCAACGGTAAGTTAGAGGGGGAGAGGTATATTCTGGTGGGGCCAGGCCGATGGGGAAGCACAAACCCGTCATTAGGGGTCCCTGTGGACTACAGCGAGATCTCCAACTGTGGCTGTATGGTCGAGGTGGGAATTCCCAAAAGAGGGATGATACCGGAGCTTTCCTACGGGACCCATTTTTTTCTCGATCTCGATTTAGACGACATACTCTACCTTCCGGTTATAGAGGGAGAACACGAGAATATCTTCTCCAGAGAATGGCTAGAGCGTCATCCGTCCAGCGACGGTGGCCACGGAGCTGTCAGGGTGTACGAGGGACTGTTCGACGTGTATCTTGACGGAGAGACCGAGACGGGAGTCGTTTTAGACGTGGCTCACCTAGAGTGTTAAGGGGGATAAGGGATATGACGGAGAGAGAGAGAGTTATCGAGAGATATTTTGGGTGGAATCCCAAGGACGATCCGGATTTTTCCCCTATGATTCTGGGGGATAGTTCTATAGGAGGAAAGGGCCGTTCCCTCCTTTTCGGGATAAAAGTCCTAAAAGAGTCGGGGGATCCGGAGCTTTCGGAGACTACTATACCTCCCGCTATCTTCCTGGGAAGCGATATTTTCGATTGGTTTGTGGCTTCTATTCCCAATCTGGATGCCCTCAGGGCTGGGCCTTCGGAGGAGCTGGAGAGGGCCTTTTTGGAGCACCCTCTGCCTCAAGAGGTTACCGACATGGTCAGGTCATTCCTCACCGATATGACCGATCCTGTGGTGGTCAGGAGCAGCAGCATCCAGGAGGACTCCCTCAAGTACTCTTTTGCGGGAAAATATCTCAGCGACTTTCTGGGTAACTTTGGTTCTCTCGACTACCGAACCTGGGCGGTCTGTCGAGAGATAAGGCGGGTGTACTCCAGGGTCTACTTCCCTAAGGCCATAGCCTACAGATCTAGACACGGTATAGGCGACGACTCTATGGGCATAATCGTTATGAGGCTGTCGGGCCACTGGCGAGGGGATTTTTTCTACCCCACAATAGGGGGCGTGGGATTCTCCAGAAACTATCGCCGATGGACCAACAGGGTCTCAATGGAGGACGGAGTGGTCCGTTTCGTCTTCGGCCTTGGGACTATGAGCACCAAAAGGGAGTACGCCAGGACCTGCTCCCTGACGAATCCCTTCCTTCGCCCTGAGGGACAGGACCCCTATACCGTACTTCGCCATTCCCAGGAGAGATTTCAGGCTATCTCCAGGAGGCTTTTCGAGGGATCCTCCGACGAGAGGCCCGATACCCTGGCTACCATGAACATCAACGACGTCTGGAACGACGTCTTTCCGTGGTACAGGGAGGAAATGGGCCAGTACGCCCAGCTTTACCGAGGGGATGAAGGTGGAGGGTATTTTGCCTCGCCTAACATGGGCCCCTCAGCGGACAGGTCGATAAGCAGGATCTGCTTTACCTTTGAGGAATTTCCCAGGAGGCATCGTCGATTTTTCGAGAGGATGAAAAGAACCCTGTCGGTTCTGGAGGAGGCTATGGGGGTCCCGGCGGACGTGGAGTTCTCCTACGAGCCTAAAGACGGCCATCTACAGCTGATTCAGGCTCGGCCTCTTTGGGCGGGAAGCGGCATATCCTCCTCGACCCTGGACGCCATAGATCCGGGAAAGATCATCTTAAAGGCGGACAGAATGGTTACCAACGGATCTTTTAGACATATTCCCAACCTGGTCTACGTGGACCACCGCCTCTACGGTTCTTCCGACGATTTTCACGAGATAGCCAGAGCGGTAGGGACGGTCAACGATAGGCTTAAAGGGGAGAGGTTTATCTTCGTGGCCCCCGGAAGGATCGGCTCCAGCAACCCCGCTCTAGGTGTTCCGGTTCAATACAACGAGCTGTCTAACTGTTGCTGTATGGTGGAGGTGGGGATACCTAAAATGGGCTATATGCCCGAGCTTTCCTATGGCACCCACTTCTTCTCAGACCTGGAGGTGGACGGAGTCCTGTATATGCCCGTTTTTGAGGGATATCAGGATAACCTCTACAGGCAGAGCTGGTTCGACGAGTCTCCTTACGAGGTAGGTCCCCACAAAGCTATCAGGATCTATAGAGGCTGTTTTTCCGTCTACACCAGCGGGGAAAGAAACACAGGAGTTGTAATGCTGGAGTGATAATTTAGTCTTTTTGTCGTGCTGTAGACAGATATCTCTCTAGGTGGTATTATTCCTCTGTTCGGGAAACGCCTTAGTCTTATTCCTCGGTAGCTCAGTTGGCAGAGCGGGTGACTGTTAATCACTAGGTCGCAGGTTCAAGTCCTGCCCGGGGAGCCAGATTTTATAGATCACTCCTGGCTCAACGGGGGTGATCTTTTTTGTGGTTTCCCTCTCCTTTTGTCCGTCTCCTTCCCCCCTCGACGGACGGTTATCTCAAGGAGAACAAATTTTAGAAGAAAGGGAGGGATCTAGTTATGGAAGCAAAACTCGTTTCTATGAGCGGCACGTCTTACTGGCGTATGCCGGAAGGGACGTTTCTCCGGGCTAGAGACACCGAGATGCCCTGGGCGATCCTTATAAAGACGCCCGAGGGGACCAGGCCGCTTAGTCGGTAGAGTCCCCTAGAGAGAGCGAGGCCCGACCGGATAGGTCGGGCCTTTTTTTTGTTTCTAACAGTCAAGGAGGTGTTTAAACCATGGCCGATAGTGGTCCTAGTAGTCGATCTAATAACGCTCTTTGGGAGGATGATGATATTCACTTAATTAAGCCCCTCAGTAGGACCGTGGCCGTGGTCTAAACCTTTAGGTTTTGCTCCGGTCCTGTCCAGCTGTGGGGGCAGAACTGGAGGAAAAAAATGAAAAAAGAGATGGATAAAGTAATCGTTGAGGTTTTGGGGCTTCTGGCTTCCGAGGATTCTAAGGGGTTTGCCCGCTTTTTCGATAAGAAACACCCTGCCCAGGTAGCGGAGGTACTCTCCGAAGTCTCCCCTATGGAGGCTTGGAGCGTCCTTAGGTATGCGACCAGGGATTTACGGGCGGAGATCTTCAGCCATCTTGATCTGAATTTTCAGATAGAGATAGTTATATCTCTAGGGAGAGATGAGGTCGCCAGGTTGTTCTCCGACCTTCCCCCGGACGATAGGACAGACCTCTACAAAAGGCTTCCTGAGGAGGTTCAGGACTCTATTCTTCCTGCCATGGCTCAAGGTGAGAGGGAGGATATTCGCCGGTTATCCTCCTACAAAGAGGGAACCGCCGGATCGGTTATGACCTCCGACTACGCCACTTTGACGGTGGATCTTACCGCTGCTCAGGCTATAGAAAAGCTGAGGGAGATAGCTCCAGATCGAGAGACTATTTACTATTCATACGTCGTCGATGAGTCCCGTAGACTGCTGGGGTACGTCTCATTAAGGGACCTCATTTTGGCTCACAGAGACTCTAAGGTAGAGAACCTGATGCACCGTAACTTCGTTTTCGCCAGGGTCAACGACGATCAGGAGGACGCCGCGTCGAAGATACAGAAGTACGACTTAATAGCTCTGCCTGTAATAAACGGAGGCGACGCCTTAGTCGGCATAATTACCCACGACGACGCTTTGGACGTAATCTCCCAGGAGCAGACCGAGGATATGGAAAAACTTATGGCCATAGGCGGAAGCCACGAGATGGTGGCCTACATGAAGATCTCTCCCTGGCAGCACTTTAAAAATCGGGTCGGATGGCTAATAGGCCTTGCGATCCTCGGGCTGGTGTCCGGGGCCATCGTTCAGGGTTACGAGACCCTTTTATTGCAGTTTGCCGTCCTGGCGACCTTTATGCCTATGCTTGCCGATACAGGAGGGAACACCGGAAGTCAGTCGGCCACCTTGGTGGTCAGGGCTCTGGCGACTAAAGAGATTTCCTCCGAGGACCTCCTCAGGGTTCTGTGGAGAGAGTTTCTCGTCGCTTTGCCTCTGGGGGCGGTTCTGGCTGTTTTGGCCTTCGCCAGGGTTTATCTCTTTGCACCTGAAATGCCGGAGGGTTCTTCCTTGATAGTCCTCGGTCTAGCCGTTGGATTGGCCCTCGGCGCTCAGGTGGTGACCTCAACCCTCTTCGGTGCCCTGCTCCCCATGGGTGCGGCCAAGCTAAAGCTGGACCCCGCTTTGGTCGCTAGTCCTGCCCTTACCACCGTGGTGGATATAACCGGCCTTCTGATCTATTTCACCATAGCAAAATCCCTTCTTGGCCTGTGATGGTGAGGTTCTCATCCTCTCCTATCTCGATATTCCCCTCCGACGTTCCCGTCTGGATCGTCGGAGGGGCGGTTCGAGATCTACTGTCCCACAAAGCCCCTTCCGATTGGGATTTAGTGGCCCAAATGGACGTTAAGGATATAAGCAAAGCTACAGGGGGGAAGGTCGTCGGCCCTGAGGGAAAGCAGGTTTGTGTGTTCTCCCTCTCCGGTTCGGTGATCGAAATAGGATCCCTTGACGGGCGTTCCATAGAATCCGATTTAGCCCGTCGAGACTTCACCGTAAACGCCATGGCTATCGATAGGCATGGTAGGATCCTGGACCCCTTCGGCGGACAGAAGGACCTCTCTTTAAAGAGGCTGAGGTTCGTCCCTGAGCTTGAGGACCGGCTAAGGGACGACCCGGTACGGGCTCTGAGGTTCTGCCGTTTCGCCGCCACTTTAGGTCTAATGCCTATGAAAGACGAACTTTGTCGGTTGGCTCGATTCGTTCAAGACAACCACGGTCCTTTTGGCGCTATCCCTTTGGAGCGTGTCGGTCGGGAGATGTCCAAGGGGCTGGCGTTTCCTGAGGCTTTTCTGGAAACCCTTGGTTTGGCGGGGTTGAGGGAGTTATTTTTGCCGTCGATAGAGCTAAAAGGACGGCCAATCCCTACCGGGCCTATCGACCTCGCCCTATCCCTGGGACTGTTGGGCTTTATGTCCGATAGCGAAAGGATATTTGACCTAGCTCTGTCCTGGGGAGTGCCTTCTAGAACGAGAAAATACGGTCTGAGGTATGGCTCTGTTTTACGGGCCCTTTCGGGCTCTATGTCGCTCCTGGAGGCGGTGAAGCTCCTGCCTCTTTTCGACGAACTTCGATCCGATAGGCTGATGGAGCTTCTACTCTTAGGCTGTACTGGAAACGGTCTGTGGAAAGACGGTCTGGACAAACTGGACACCGCTCGCTCTGCACTGGAGAGAGCCTCACAAAGAGGTATCCCCTTAAGCGGTGGAGAGATAGCTTCGATAACAGGCCCAGGGCCTCATGTTGGTCCCTGTCTCGACATGATGATACGGAAGGTCCTGTGTGACCCTTATCTCTCCCCTGAGGACGCTCGGTCCTCTATTGTCGCTTACTGTAAAAAGACCGATGAACGGTGAATTCCTTCTCAAGGACCTTTGCCCTGAGACCCTATATCTGATAGACTTCTCTGGGAAAGGATGGTGCTGCCATGTCGACTCAGGCTAAAATGACGGGCCTGTTTTCCTCTTTACTGATTCTATGGATCGCCCTGACCGGCAGGATAGATCTCCCCTTTATCCTGGTGGGTGCGATAATCTCCGCTTTGGTCGTCCGTGTTGTGTGGAAGACCTTTTTCTCCGGGGTTCACGATTTTCCCCTTGGAGACCACGTATGGAAGGGGATAAACTGGATCCCCTTGCTTTGCTTTGTTCCCTGCTTTTTCTTTGACCTGATTAAGTCCACTTGGGATGTTTCTATCCTGGCGCTCAGGCCGAACCTTTCCTTAGCTCCCGCCATCATACAGACCCAAAGTGGCCTGACCAGCAAGACCGCCCTTGTACTGCTGGCAAATCAGATAACACTGACTCCCGGCACCCTCACATTAGACGCCGATATATCTCACCATAAACTGTATATTCACGTGTTGACTATAAACGATCAGGAAATCGATGGCATCAAGGATCAAATTCACCAGCTTGAAGCTAGAATAGAGGGGATAACAGGATGATCTATCTTGTCCTTTGGGGACTGGGTCTGTCGGCCCTTTTAGGTTTTTGGAGGGTCATAGTCGGACCTACCGTGCCCGACCGTATAGTGGCTGCGGACACCTTGTCCACCATATTGACCACCTTTCTTGCTGCCTTGGCCCTTCTTTTCGATAACACCGTTTTTCTTGATGTCGCTTTGGCCTTCGCCGTCCTATCCTTCGCCGACGTGTTGATAATGGCCAAATACTTTGAACATGGAGAGCTTCACCTATGAAGATCTTTATCGATCTGACGTCAGGGTTATGCCTGCTATTCGGCGTGTTTTTCTCCGTGGCATCGGTTATAGGCCTGCTGCGGTTTCCCGACGTCTACACCAGGCTTCACGCCGGAACAAAAGCCCTATCGGGAGGTGCGATTCTCGTCCTTATCGGCGTGGCTATGAAGATGGGATCATGGCAGGGCGCGGTCAAGGCGGTTCTCGTTATCTTTTTCTTTCTCGCCACCAACCCTTTAGCGTCCCACGCTATAGCCAGGGCCTGTTATCGTCACGGCATAGTCCCCTACGGGACCGACCTGGAGGGATATCGAGATTCAATAGAGGGGGAGAGAAAATGACTATAGAGCTTTTCGTCTTTCTGTCCGCTTTTTTGGTGTTAACGGCCCTCGTCTCCGCGGAGGCGGAGGAGATGCTGAGTGCGGTCATCGCCCTGTCCATATTCGGTGTAATGCTGGCTATTCTATTTGCCGTCCTGCAAGCTCCTGACGTGGCCTTGACTCAAGCCATAATAAACTCCGGCTTGGTCACGTCGCTGTTCCTGGTGGCCTACAGCCAGACCGGTAAAAAGGGCGATGACCCCGATAGGGATGTAAAGCCATGAACGGCAGAAACTTTCATCGTTGGATAGGGGCGGCTCTCTGCCTTTCCCTGGGGTGGTGGATGTGGAGAGGTCTGGTCATCCCAGGGGACCCTTTCCTGTTCGGTCCTGCGGCCTACTACGTCAAAAACACCGCTTTAGACACCGGTGCCTCCAACATCGTGGCGGCCATACTGTTTGACTATCGAGCTTTTGATACTCTAGGGGAGGCCACGGTCATATACACCACCGTCTGTGGCGTAGCCATGTTGTTCGCTAGAAGGAGACTCAAACGGTCGGGCTGGGGGCTTTCCTTTATAGTCAAGAGGGGAATGGGGATGATGGTCCCTTTCATGCTGGTTTATGCGGCCTCAATAGTGCTTATGGGACATTTAACCCCTGGCGGTGGATTCCAGGGAGGAGCGGTTTTCGCCACCGTTACGGTGCTCTTTTGCGTTATATACGGCTCTAAGTTCGAGGCTTCCAGGATAAGCCCTAAGGTAAAGGAGATAATAGAGTCCTCCGGGGCCATCCTTTTCTCCCTGGTAGGCCTTTGGGGTTTAGCTGTAGGGGCGGGATTCCTCTCCAACGTGAAATCTGGATTCCCATCTGGGGCCTTAGGGTCCCTCCTGAGCGGTGGGGCTATACCTATCCTGAACATCGCCGTAGGGATGAAAGTCGGTGCAGGACTATCGACGCTCTTTTACAGCATGATAAAGATTCTTGAGGACCCCGGTGAAGGTCCTCCTCCGGAGGTATAAGCGATGATTCACGTAAGCTACGGCTGTGCAATAACCGTATTCTGTATAGGACTGTACACGCTGATAACGAAAAGAAACCTTTTTAAGACCGTCATAGGCCTTTCCATTATGGAGGGAGGGGTTCTGTTGTTCATGGTCACCTCCGGTTTTATCCCCGAGGCCGGGCCGCCTCTGTTGCCTATGGCAGGGGGATCGGTAAATCCCCTTCCCCACTCCTTCACCTTGACCGCCATAGTGATAGGGGCCAGCGATGTGGCCCTCGCTCTGGCCTACATAATAAAGATCCATCGTCACTACGGGACGGTGGACGTCGATAAAATCAGGGGGCTCAGAGGATGAACCCTGTCCTGGCCATAATAGCCCCTCTCTCTGTGGGTTTTTTTGTCCCTCTCCTTCACCTGTTCAAAAAGAAATCCGTCGGTCCAGCGGTCATAGCCTCCGCTTTGGTCTGTTCCCTTATATCTCTCTCGGTGGCCCTCTCCGGCTGGAGCGGTGTCTCCGTCACCTTAGGGGGGTGGGGGCCGGAGCTCGGCATATCCCTGGTGGTAGATCGGCTTTCAGGGATCTTTCTCATCCTATCGGCCATAGGTGTCCCTATATCTCTGGCCTGCTCGATGGAGTCCTTTGGTTTTTCCCCTTGGAGATTTTACGTCCTTTTCTTCCTTAATTGGGGGGCGGTCAACGGAATCATCCTCACCGGAGATCTGTTCAATATGTTCGTTTTTTTCGAGATCTTCTCCGTGGCGGCCTACCTACTGGTCTCCTATCCTCCTAGGTCATGGCAGGCGATGGAGGCGAGCTTTAAGTACCTCATATTCGGTACCGTAGGAGCTATGTTCCTCCTTATGGGCATAGCCTACACTTTCATGGCCACAGGACAGCTCAATATGGCTGTGCTATCCCAGCTTATAGGTTCTGTCCCTCCTGTGACCCTCTCGGTCATAGGAGGTTGTCTGGTGGTCGGCCTTTTCGTAAAAAGCGGAACCGCCCCGACCCACTTCTGGCTGCCTGACGCTCACTCATCCGCCCAGACGCCCGTCAGTGCCCTGCTATCCGGCGTGTTGGTGAAGGCATCGGTCTACGCCCTGATAAGGATATCCTCTTTGCTGTTTTTCCCCGTTATCGGGGAGGTCTTTTCGGTCATCCTCTTCTTTGGAACCTTGTCCTTAATCCTCGGACACCTTATGGCTTTCCAACAGGAGGACATAAAGAGGCTTCTGGCCTACTCCACCGTGGCTCAGATAGGGACCATCCTCATCGGTGTAGGGTGTGGCTCCGCCTTAGGCATATCCGCCGCGGTGTACCACAGCTTTAACCACATGACCGCTAAAATGGGGTTGTTCCTCGTCGCCGGAGCCTTGGCGGAGGACCGGGCCAGCAGGGACATATCCCACATGAGAGGGCTATGGGCTCATAGGCCCCTTTTCGTGGCGGCTTTCGCCCTTTTTGCCGTATCTCTGGCGGGCATCCCTCCCTTCAGCGGTTTTATGAGCAAGTGGTTTTTGCTCCTCGCCTCTACTAGAGATGGCCATATCCTCCCGGCTCTGGCTATAGTGGCTGGAACGGTGGTCTCCACTGCCTATTACCTCAAGGTGCTGAGGGCGTTTTTCTCCCCCTCTGAGACCCCTGTCCCTCATCACAGGCCCAGGCCGGTTTCCGGCAGGCTTATAGCTCTGCTGTCGGTTCTCTGCGTCCTGCTGGCACTGGTGCCCCTTATCCCTGAGGCCAGAGATATCCTGTTCTCCGTAGGAGAATCGGCACTGGACGGAGAGGCTTATCGAACCGTAGTTTTCGGCGAGTAGGTGGGTTATATGCCCTTTAGAACCGATGACCTCTCTCTCGTCATGGTGGCCTTCGCCGTCTTTATGACCTTTTGTGTCTCAGTCTATAGGGGCCGACGAGGCCTGTTTTCGTCCCTTACACCCTGGATTTTCTGCGTTTTTGTATGTCTGTCTGCCCTTGCAGAGGACTGGCTTCTTTTCGTGATATTCATGGAGTTGTCCTCCTTTGCTCTGGTTTTCATCGTAGGGGAGAGGGACTGGAGGGCCGGGAGATTCTACCTCTACACCCAGCTGGCAGGAGGAGGGCTCCTTATGGTAGGTATCGCCCTCGGATCTGGACAGGGTTTTTCGATCCCTATGGGCCCCGTCCCTGAGACTGCTTTCCCTCTTTTTCTCTTTGGGCTAGGTATAAAAGCGGCCCTCCCTGGTCTTCATTTCTGGCTTCCCAGAACCTATAGCGAGGCCCCTGCGGAGGTAGGTGCCCTTTCCTCCAGCTGTGCGGTAAAGATGGGGCTATACGGGTTTTTCCGTATAGTACAGTCCGCCTCCCCTGTCCTTATGGGGCTAGGGGCTTTTATGGCGGTCTTCGGGGCGGTTATGGGGCCCTTGCAGCGGGATTCCAGGAGGCTTCTGGCCTACAGCACCTTGAGCCAGGTCGGCTTTATTGTCGCCGCTATCTCCACAGCGACCGAGCTAGGCAGGTTTGCCGCTATGGCCCATATCGTCTCCCACGGCCTGGCGAAAGGGCTTCTTTTTTTCTCCGCCGGAGGTTTGGAGAAAGCATGGGGCACCGGAGATTTAGGGCTGACCGGAAGGACGGTGGAGAGCCATCGGTGGATGTTTTTCCTCTTTCTTCTGGGAGCTCTATCTATGGTCGGATTCCCTCTTACCGCCGGAGGATGGAGCAAGGGGCTCGTAAAACAGTCTTTAGAGGGATATGGACCGGTTCTGATGGCCCTGACCATTTCCGGTATCGGGACCTCCATTTCTCTGTGTAAAATGGCGTATTACGGCTTTTTAAGCCCCTTTTTTAAACGGAAAGGTTTGCCCGTCGAAGGGAAAGTCTCCTGTAGCGTCGGTTACTCTATGGCCCTCATATGCCTTGTGCTAGTATCTGTGGGCTTTATGCCTCCCTGTGGTTCCGTGGAGTTGTCCATAAACTCAGCTTTGCCCGCCCTATTAGGTCTTACGATCTTTACCTTGATGCCGGCGCCCTTCAGGCCAGTAGCCAGGCCTAAAGACGTGGAGGACTTGATTCCCTTTTTTCAAAAGCTCGCTTCCGACTTTGCCCTAAGGCTCAGAAAGAGGCACTCGGGAAATATCGGAGTTTATCTTTTTACACTGGCTATAGTTGCTTTTGCGATTCTGAACTTCCTTCAGATTGGCGTAAATATCCTGAGACGCTGATTCGTGATGTGAGAGCCTCCCCATTTCTGGATCGATAGGTGGTCTTATATGGTCTTCAAACTAGATGCTATTTCATCGGTGATGGTCGTCCTCGCTGTCTTTATGACCTTTTGTGCCTCCCTTTACGGAGGGCGGCGAACCGTTAATAGACTGGTCGCCCCCTGTCTTTTCTGCGTCTGCGCCTGTTTTGCGGCTATCTCGGAAGATTGGCTGGTGTTTATAGTCTTTATGGAGCTGTCCTCCTTTGCCCTTGTCTTTATGGTAGGGGAGAAAGACCGAGATACGGCCAGATTCTACCTCTACACCCAGCTAGCAGGAGGAGGGCTTCTGATGGTAGGCACCGCCCTCGGATCTGGGCAGGGTTTTTCCATCCCTATGGGGCCGGTCCCTGAGGCGGTTTTTCCCCTCTTCGTCGTCGGTTTAGGCGTAAAAGCGGCCCTTCCAGGCCTGCACTTCTGGCTTCCGAGGACCCATAGTCAGGCCCCTGCGGAGGCCAGTGCCCTCCTATCGGGGTATGCGGTAAAAATGGGTATATACGGTCTCTTCCGTATAGTCCAATCCACCTCAACCGTCCTCATGGGGCTAGGGGCTTTTATGGCGGTTTTCGGTGCGGTCATGGGGCCTTTACAGAGGGACGCCAAGAGGCTTCTGGCCTACAGCACCTTGAGTCAGCTTGGGTTTATGGTAGCCGCTATCTCCACAGGAACCGAGCTAGGCAGGTTCGCCGCTATGGCTCATCTTATCTCCCACGGCCTGGCGAAAGGTCTTCTTTTTTTCTCCGCCGGAGCTCTGGAGAAGGTGTGGGGCACCAGGGATTTAGCTCTAACCGGAAGGACTGTAGAGGGGCACCGATGGATGTTTTTGCTGTTTACCCTGGGAGTTCTCTCTATGGTCGGATTTCCCTTTACCGCTGGAGGGTGGAGCAAAGGGCTTGTAAAACAATCTCTAGATGGTTATGGCCCGGTGCTGATGGCACTGACCATTTCCGGTGTCGGAACCTCCCTTTCTCTTTGTAAAATGGCATATTACGGTTTTTTAAGCCCTTTCTCGAGCCAGAAAGAGCTGCATACCGAAGGGAGTTTGCCCTGTTATGTAGGTTACTCCATGGCCCTTATCTGTGTCGTAATGATGGTTGTGGGGGTTACACCACACTGGGCTGTCATAGATTCCTCCGTGCAGTCCGCCCTGCCCGCCCTGTTGGGGCTTACGATCTTCACACTGATACCGGTGCCTTTCAGGCCTGAAACAAGGCCTAAAGACGTGGAGGATCTGATCCCTTTTTTTCAAGAGCTTGCTTTAGGATTTACACTAAAGTTGAGAAAAAGGCACTCAGGGAGCCTCGTTGTCTATCTCTTCGTTTTGGTATCTATGGCTCTGGCGGTTATAAGCGCGATTCATTTTGTCGCTAATATATATTAAGGGACCTCTGGAAACTCACCTTTGAGTCCCCTCGGAGAGACCGTCCCGCCTACGCCCTGTTTCGCCCAATCGTATACTCGACCTGCCTGTTCCGTACGAACCGCCTCGGAGGGCACGTCCTGTGCCCCCTCGGCTTGGGGCGACGTCCTGTCGCCCCATTCGTACTACACGACGGCATGTCGAGTATACGGGCTCAAATGGGCTACGTCGGAACGATCTCTCCGAGGATCAGAGTTTTTAGAGGTTCCCATTAGACGATAAGGAAGGAACTTGCCGATAATGATATTTCGTTACGACACGATCTCCCTCACTATGGTTTTTCTTGCTATATTCATGACGACCTGCGCCATGGTCTACAGAGGAGACCGCTCCCCTGTGAGATCCGCTCCTCTTTGGACCTTCTGTCTCTTCGCCTGCATCGCCTGTCTGGCCTCGAACTGGCTGGTGTTTACCGTCTTTTTGGAGCTATCCTCCCTCGCTTTGGCTTTCTCAGTGGGGGAAAAGGACAGGCCCACCGCCCGGTTTTACCTCTATACCCAGATAGCCGGAGGTTCTTTGCTCCTCATGGCCACCGCTATGGCCTCCCTTTCCGGCTTGCCTGCCGTAGGCCCTGTGCCAGGAAATGCCCTGCCTTTTTTTCTCCTAGGGCTCGGGGTCAAAGCCGCCTTTCCCGGTCTTCACTTCTGGTTACCTAGAACCCACAGCCAGGCTCCTACGGAAGCCAGTGCCCTGCTATCGGGCTACTCGGTGAAAATAGGAATATACGGTCTGATCCGGCTCATAGACGGTCCTTCCCCGGGACTGGTCTTTTTAGGGGCCCTAATGGCACTCTACGGGGTTTCTCAGGCCCTTATGCAACACGACGGGAAGCGACTGCTGGCCTATCACACCTTTAGCCAGCTGGGCTTTATGGTGGCCGCTCTAGGCACCGGTACCGATCTCGGTAGAATGGCCGCCCTTTTCCACCTCGTCGCCCACGGTCTATTTAAAGGACTTCTTTTCATGGGCGCCGGTAGCCTGGAAAAGGTCTACGGCACCAGGGATCTCGGTCTCCTAGGCCGAGCGGCCAGGGACCTCCCCCTGCTTTTTGCCCTGTTTATCGTCGGAGCTACGGCGATAGCCGGATTACCCGGCACAAGCGGCTACGCCTCAAAGGCCCTTATGAAAGCCTCCCTTTACCCCTACACTAAAGCTCTATGGGCTCTCCAGCTCGCCGGAATAGGAACAACCCTGTCCTTCTGTAAATTCTGCTATTACGGTTTTATTCGCCCAGCCAGGCCGACCAGGCCTGGGAGCCAACCTATTGGTTTTTTAAAGCCTTATCACCTGATCGCGATGGCCGCTATGGCTCTGGCTACGCTGTTTATAGGCCTATTTCCCCATCTGATGCCCTTCTTCCCCCAGGGATTTGGAGCTCTATGGACGGAGAAGGGGCTGTTAGGAGGTTCTATACCGATTGTCGCTGGAGTAGGGGTGTTCTCCTTTTTCCCCGGTCTATTCTGTCCCAGAGAGGGCCATGTGCCCGATGTCGAGGATCTTATCCTCCCTGCCTCCAGGCTACTTTCGTGGCCTCTCGGATTTTTGCGTCAGCTACACACAGGAAAGCTCAGGTTTTATATCGCCCTACTGACCGCCTGTCTCCTCTCCGCCTTCGGAGCTCTGTGGGTCTAAAATCCCTATAGACCTGTTTAAATCGCTCTTTATGTTGTATCATTGAGGAAGTGGCTATTGTCAGAATGTTTTATGTGTAGTTTTCTCGGAAGGGGGATGACCTGTGAATCAGTTTCTTTTCGACGATGAGGAAACTTTAGCTGTCTTTATAGATAAATTTCCCTCCATAATTATAATCCTAGACTCGGATACAGGGACGATCCTTGCCTGTAACCGGGCGGCTACCTCTTTCTACGGTTATCCCAGGGAAAAGCTTCTGTCTATGTCGATTTTCGATATAAACTGCCTTTCCAGAGAAGAGGTCGAGGGCGAGATCCGAATCGCCAGAGAGAGGGCTCAGAACTTCTTTCGGTTTCGTCACAGGATATCCTCCGGCGATGTCAGGGATGTGGAGGTATATTCTATTCCGATAACCTTCAGAGGCAGATCCTGTATGTTTTCAATGATAAGGGACGTCTCAGAGACCGTCGTAGTAGCCAGGCAGCTGGAGGACAGGACCAGACAGCTTAACTGCCTTCACCGTCTTTTTCACCTTTTTGAGGGGGTGTGCGACGATGTCGAGCTCCTATGTCGCCAGGTGGAGTTAACGGTAAAAGAGGCTATGCCCTTCAAGGACCGTTGTCAGGTCGTCGCTCAGGTTGGGGCTGTGGATCGAAGGTTGTTTGATCATGATTCAGACAGCTTTATAGGGTATTACTCCATTCCCGGTAGACCTTCCGTCTCCGTCGAGGTCTCTTTGCCCGGTAGCGCCGACGGTGGATCGGTGTTCAGGGATCAGGAGAGAAAATTGGTCTCTATGGCCGCCGAATGGCTCGCTCGCTACCTTGAGAGAGTGACGGTTGTGAACGAGCTAAAGCTGTCGAAGGAGAAGACGGAAAAGTATCTCTCCATGGCAGGTGCTTTTTTTCTCGTTCTCGACATGAACGGAAAGATAATAGAGATAAACGAGAAGGGGTCGTCCATCCTGGGATACCCTAGAAATAGTTTGCTGGGGAGGTGCTGGTTCGATATCGCCGTCCCATCGGAGGAAAAAGAGGTCGTCAGAGGCTATTTTGAAAGCCTCTCCAGGGGATTCTCCGATTTTGAGGAAAACGTCGAAAGCCTTATAAGGGTTTTTGGAGGGGACAGGCGAACCATCAAGTGGAACAACTCGGCCATAAGGGACCATACCGGAGAGATTCAGGAAATACTCTCCATCGGGATGGATATAACCGATCAGGTCAGTGCGGTGAAAAAAATCGAAAAACTGACCTTCAACGATCCTCTGACAGGCTTGTTCAATAGAAACTACATGGAGAAGATAAGGGATATCTTTTTCGTCCAGGAAAACCTCCCTATAGGCATAGTGATGGGCGACGTCAACGGTCTCAAACTGACTAACGACGCCTTTGGACACTCTGCAGGAGATGCCCTCCTCAGGGAGACTGGAGCCATGCTTAAAGGTTCCTGTAGGGAAAAGGACGTGGTTATCCGTTGGGGAGGGGACGAGTTTATAGCCCTTTTTCCCCGGACCGATCGAGCGGTACTGGCTAAAATATCGAAGAGGATAGACCGGCGTTTTTCCTGTTCCGAGGAAAAGCTCGATCAGCGGGCTCTGGCTCCCAGCCTTACAATAGGGACCGCCGTTATGGAGGACCTGGAGGACGGTTTTGAGGGGGCCCTGAA
The DNA here is from genome assembly GCF_900177735.1 of Dethiosulfovibrio salsuginis. NCBI lineage: Bacteria > Thermotogati > Synergistota > Synergistia > Synergistales > Dethiosulfovibrionaceae > Dethiosulfovibrio > Dethiosulfovibrio salsuginis. Next base: position 31,501 of record NZ_FXBB01000019.1, read on the forward strand.
GCGAGCGGAGGATATGATGTATCAGAGAAAAATCCTGGCAGGTGCCTCGTGGAGGTCCTCTATTCTGGATTCTCTGGAGAGCATATTGAGAGAGAGGACCTCCGAAACCGCCGACCATATCGTCAGGGTTACCGAGCTCGCTAGATCCTTCGCCTATGCCCTCGATATGTCCGACGACGAGGTCGGAAGGCTGGAGCTTTTGGCCAGGCTCCACGATGTAGGGCTGATAGCCGTTCCGTCGGAGATATTGATGAAAGAGGGGACTCTGGACCACTCCGAATGGGCGGTTATCAAAAAGCACCCCGAGGTAGGCTATCGTATAGCCAGGGGCACCTCCTCCGAGACCTCCTCCGTAGCGGACGAAATCCTTGCCCATCACGAAAGATGGGATGGGACCGGATACCCTAACGGGCTGGAAGGGGAGGGCATTCCCCTTTTAGCCAGAATTTTAGCGATAGTCGATTCTTTTGACGTGATCACCCACGATCGTCCCTATCAAAAGGCCCGACCTCTGCCGGAAGCGATGGAGGAGATAGAGCGTTGTTCGGGCTCGCAGTTCGATCCCTATCTGGTGGCGGTGTTCCTCTCGATAACTAAGCTAGGCGGTTGATCCTCGGTGGTTAGGTAGTTCTCCGACTTTTATCCTGGGAGGTTCACAGCGACCTCTTTCGGTGGTATCATGCATCCCGTTTCTTGGAAATACATCTGGGTTTTCGCTTACAAGCATTTTCAAGAGGCTTTATAACGCACCTTGCCGCGACCCCAATAGGGGCCCTCCGGTTCGGGAATCACTAGGAGGCGAAGGTTAATGCCGGAGAGGCACACGAAACGGATCGAAAGAGGTCCTAGGCCCTATCTAAAGGCCGAGCTGAGCACACAGGAAATGCGATTGAAACAGATGGGAGCTAAGATCGAGGTGATAAACTCCTTCTTATGCTATATACGCTTTGAGGTGGAGGGGCTCAAGATAAAGTACGTGTATAACCTCAACAGAAAGGGCCAGTTCTTTCTGGAGCGGGTAAAGCCTTATCCCCAGCCCGCCGGTACCTTCGATACCGAGAGGGACGTAGTCGAATCCATAAAAAACGACATAGCCCAGATTCGTCAGCTGGCTCGCTCAAGTCACTTCAAGGAACTGATAGACATGAACTCCGATCTTCGGTTTCTATCCAAAAGGCTCGATTCTATCTGTCTGTATTACGACATCAAGCCGGAGGACATAGCTAAACTCAAAAAGTCCCTGTCGGACCTTCACGGAACTTTTGATACCGTAAGGGACCATAGCCAGAGGGTTTATTTCGAGACCGAACCCTTCTGTATTACCGGCAAAAATCCCTCTTCGGTGGAGGACTGAGCATGTCCCTCCAGATTCACGTTATAGCGGCTACGGCTATATTCGTCGTGACTTACGGTATGATCGTAGCGGAAAAACTCAATAGGATCTCCGTCGCCCTTGCGGGAGCCTGTCTGATGTTGATCCTCGGCATTCTCTCCCAGGACGAGGCTATTGCATCGGTGGACTTTAACACCTTGACCTTGCTTGTAGGGATGATGCTTATAGTCACGATTACGAAAAGGACAGGGGTATTTCAGTATGTGGCGATAAAAGCCGCCCAGTTGGCGAAAGGTGACCCCTGGCGTATCATGATGCTTTTCGTGATTCTGACCGCTGTATCCTCCGCTCTGCTGGACAACGTAACCACCGTTCTTCTGGTGGCCCCTGTTACTATGGTTATATGCGATGTCCTTGGCTTGAACCCGGTCTATTTTCTTATGCCTGAGATACTGGCGTCCAATATAGGGGGAACCGCCACCTTGATAGGCGATCCCCCTAACATCATGATAGGTGGGGCGACGGGTTTTGGTTTTCTCGACTTCATAGAGCACCTTGCCCCGCCGTCGCTGGTGATACTGGTGACGGTGATTTTAATCTGTCGTGTCGTGTACGGCAGGCACCTTCAGGTGAAAGAAGAGGCGAAGAGGGAGATTATGTCCATGGATCCCAATCTGGAGTTGTCGGACCATAAGCTGCTGTTTAAGTGCCTTTTGGTCCTGGGATTGGTGATGATGGGATTCGTGTTCCACCAGTTTCTGGGATATGAGTCGGCCACCGTCGCCCTTGCCGGAGCCGCCCTTCTCATGGTCATAGCCGACGTGAACCCCGAAGATGTGCTAATAGAGGTGGAATGGGGTACTATATTCTTTTTCATAGGGCTGTTCATACTGGTCGGAGGACTGGAACAGGTGGGGGTTATCGAGACGTTAGCAAAGAAGATGGTCGCCCTGACCTCAGGAAACCTGGCCATGACGACGCTGATAGTCCTATGGGTTTCGGCCATAGCCTCGGCGTTTATAGATAATATTCCCTTTGTGGCTACTATGATACCTCTGATCAAGAGCATCGGAGCCCTTTCCTCGATGGACATAGTGCCCCTTTGGTGGGCTCTGGCCCTAGGTGCCTGTCTCGGTGGCAACGGTAGTCTCGTCGGAGCCAGTGCGAACGTCATAGTCGCAGGAATGGTCTCCAGGACGGAGCACCCTATTACCTTTGGCAGCTTCTTCCGGGTCGGATTTCCCGTCATGTTGTTGTCCATGGTGATCGCGACGATTTACCTGTGGATAATGTATCTCTAGCTTTTTCGGAGAACTAATCCTTGACAATCTCGCCCTATTAGCATATCCTGATATTGAAAATCATTATCAAGGAGGGATCGTCATGGCTGGTAGAGATAAAACTGGACCTTTAGGCGCTGGACCTGGAACCGGTAGAGGTGCCGGTGGCTGTGTCCCTGGAACCTACGTCCAAGGCGGAGGCAGAGGTAGAGGCAGAGGTTGCGGCCTTGGTTTCCGTTTCGGTAGAGGGATGGGATTGGGGCAACCGGTTAACGACGAGGGCTCGCTTCTGAACAGGATAGCGACTCTGGAGGATAAGATCGATAGCCTGCTAGAGGCGAAGAAAGAGGGCTAACGTAACTGTTATCGAGGGAGGAGGGCCGATTATCGGACCTCCTCCCTTGGCTTTTGTCGAGCTTAGGTGATATCATCGAAAGGATGGAAAAAATAGCCGGGGGTGTTTTCACTATGAACAGAGTGGGGTTTGACACGGAGGAGTATCTGAGGCAACAGACCGACGCTATCCTTAGGAGGATGGAGCGTTTCGATAACAAGCTGTATATCGAGTTCGGAGGTAAGTTGATATTCGATTATCATGCCGCAAGGGTGCTGCCTGGGTTTGACCCTAACGTAAAGATGAGGCTTCTCGAGAGGTTTAAGGATCAGGTGGAGGTCATTATCTGTATCTACGCTGGCGATATAGAGAGAAAGAAGATTCGGGCCGACTTCGGCATAACCTACGACATGGACGTCCTGAAACTCATAGACGATCTATCCGAGAGAGGCATCACAATAGGAGCGGTGGTCATAACCCGGTTCAACGACCAGCCTGCGGCGGTTATGTTCAAAAAACGACTGGAGATGAGAGGGGTATCGGTATATACCCACCGCTCCACCAAAGGCTATCCTGCCGACGCCGATACTATAGTCAGCCCCGATGGCTACGGGGCCAATCCCCACATAAAGACCGAACGGCCTATCGTGGTGGTCACCGCTCCCGGCCCCGGAAGCGGCAAGCTGGCGACCTGTCTGTCTCAGCTCTATCACGAGCATCAAAGGGGAGTTAGAGCCGGTTACGCCAAGTTTGAGACCTTTCCGGTCTGGAATATGCCCCTAAAGCATCCGGTCAACGTCGCCTACGAGGCGGCTACCGCCGATATCGGCGATGTAAACCTCATAGATCACTTTCATCTGGAGGCCTACGACGAGAGGACGGTCAACTACAACAGGGACCTGGAGGCGTTCCCCCTTCTCAGGAGGATACTGGAGAAGATAACCGGAGAGAGCTCTCTCTATCGGTCTCCTACGGACATGGGTGTGAACAGGATTTTCTTCGGAATAACCGACGACCAGGCCGTAAGGGACGCCTCCTGCCAGGAGGTCATAAGGAGATACTTTCGCTATTCCTGCGACTATCAGCTAGGTTCGGTTGAGAGGGAAGCGGTTCAAAGGGTAGGGCTTCTTATGGAAGAGCTGGAGGTAAAGCCTGAGGATCGGTCTGTAGTGGTCCCAGCCCGGGAGGCCGCTAAAGAGGGACAGGCCAAGGGAAAAGGTGCCGATGGCATCTTCGCTGGGGCCGCTTTGCAGCTAAGGGACTGCCGAATCGTCACCGGCAAAAACTCCAACCTATTTCACGCCGCCTCCAGCCTTATACTGAACGCAGTAAAGGTCCTTGCGGGTATCCCTGACGGTATAGATCTGCTTTCGGTCAACGTGATAGAATCACTGGCCTATCTCAAAAAAGACGTCCTCGGCGACAAGATGTTAGGGCTGGATCTGGAGGAGACCATGACCGCCCTAAGCATCTGTGCAACGACCAACCCGGTAGCGGCGGAGGCGGTGGAGAAACTGAGGGAACTGAGGGGATGCGAGGTCCATCTCTCCCACATCCCCTCTCCAGGCGACGAAAACGCCTTCAGAAAACTTGGGGTCAACCTGACCTGTGAGCCCTGTTTCGCCTCCAGGTGTCTCTTCGAAAGGTAGATTAGAACCTGATAACCGTGGCACCCCAGGAATAGCCTACACCAAAACCGCAGATCAGGACCTTGTCTCCCGGCAGCAGTCTCCCTTTTTTAGTGGCCCTTCTTATAGCCATAGGAATCGTCGAACTGACGGTGTTTCCGGTCTCCTCTATGTCTATTATGAACCGATCCTCCGGTATCTTTATAACGTCCCGAAGTTTTGTCAGCATCATCTCAGTGGCCTGATGAAAAACGAAAAGGTCCACATCTTCCATGGTCATGTCGTTTAGCTCAAGACATCTCTCTACGACCGGAGGAACCTCCCTCACAGCGAAGGAGAACACCTCCGGTCCGTTCATGTAGAGGTTCTCCTTCGTCCGAGAGTTGCCGTACCTGTTGGTGTAGACCTCTTTCGTGCTCTCGTCGCAGGGCTCGACCGCCCCTCCTGCAGGTATTATCAAATTCTCACAGCCCGTCCCGTCGGTTCCGAGGACGAAGTTTCCTATGCCCCCCGACTGGCTTTCGCTGGATATCAAAGATGCGGTAAATCCGTCGCCGAAGATAGTCCTGGTGCTTTTGTCCCCTGGGTTTACGTAACGGCTAAGGACATCTCCGGTCAGAAGGAGTATCTTATCCGCCATGCCGGAGCGTACCATAGCGGAAGCCATGTGGAGGCCGTAGAGATATCCAGAGCACCCCAGGTTGTAGTCGAACGCCCCGCAGTCCTTTCTGAGGCCCAGGTTTCTGTGGACCAAACAGGCGGTGGACGGCATGATGTAGTCGGGGGTCTCGGTACACAGGAGCACCATGTCTATCTCTCCCCTGTCGAGGCCGGTCTCCTCAAATAACCTCTCCGCCGCCTTGGTGGCCAGCTCGGAGACCGGCTCCTTTTCCGCTATCCTTCTCTCCTCTATTCCCGTCTTGGCCTTGATCTTGTCGGTAGTCCAGGCCTTAAACTCTCTGACTAGATCCTCGTTGGTCAGCCTCTTCTCCGGCAGGTGACAGGATATATGGGCTACGTAAGCCTCTTTGGGGTTCATAATAATTCCTCCTTTTAAAATCTCTTCTCTCAATGTCGCTCTCGCTCGACGGAACCGTAGCCATATTATACGCTAAAAAGCGTCTTGTCATAGTAGCTGGTGCTAAAAAACTATGTAAAAAAAGGAGGGCAAAGCCCTCCTAGAAATCTAAATCTATCCTTTTGTATCCCTCTGGGACGGAGAAAAACTCCGGATCTTGGGGCCCCTCGACGATCTCTCTGTACTCCATGGTTATCTTGCCTAAAGGGGTGTCCGACACTACCTTAATAGCCGCCTCTAGATCGGGAGAATACCACATATCCGACCGGCCGAACTCCTCCTCCGAGGGGATGTGGCGATAACGGTGGCATGTATAGCCCCATAACGTCTCCGATGGAAGTCTCTCTGTCTCTCCTGTGTCGTCTCTGAGTACCTGACCGATCCCCATGTCCTTAGGTCTGTCGTCGTCGCCTTCCTGGTCGTCTCCCATCTCTAGATAGGCTTTTTCGTCCTCCATCAAGGTATAGGTCTTACCGGTCTTCGTGTTGAATATCACTATCTGACCGGCCTGCTCGTGTCGCTGCCAGTCTCCTTTTACGAAAATAGAGGAGCTAAATGTTCCGTGAGGGCCCATGACGACCATCTTCGCCGAGAACTCCGCACCTGCCGCAGGGCTAATGGCCAACCATAGGGTTATCGCCGCCGCTATGTACAGTCTTTTTATCAAAATCACCTCCCCTCGAGGGCTTCCTCCCCTCTTTCCAGGACAGTTCTCAGGACTTTAAGCCTGCCGTATGCCTTGGAGTTGGCCTCCACTATGGTCCAGGGAGCGTAGGGAGTGCTTGTGCGCCACAGCATCTCCTCCACCGCCTTTTCGTAGAGGTCCCATTTTTCCCTGTTCCTCCAGTCCTCGTCGGTTATCTTCCAGTTTTTCTCAGGAGTTTCCTCTCTGGACTGGAACCTTCTTAGCTGTTCGTCTTTGTCTATCTGAAGCCAGAACTTCATCACTATGGCCCCTGAATCGTGCCACTGCTTTTCCATGTCGTTTATCTCGCTGTAGGCCCTCCGCCAATCCAATGGGGAGCAATAGCCTTCCACCCTCTCCACCAAGACCCTGCCGTACCAGGTCCTGTCGAAGATGGCTACGTGGCCCGCCTTAGGGAAGTCCTGCCAAAACCTCCACAGGTAGTGGTGTCGTTTCTCGAAGTCGTTAGGAGCACCGACAGGGATGACCTCGTAGCCTCTGGGGTCCATCTCTTCGGTAAGCCTCTTTATGCAGCCTCCCTTTCCGGCGGCGTCCCATCCCTCGAAGGCCAACACCATAGGTCTTCTCTTTCTGTAAAGGGTGTACTCCATCCTCCTTATTTTCCTCTGGAGGGATGCCATCTCTTTTTTGTAGTTGTCCTCCGGTTCCAGCGACAGATCTACCTTTGACAGAACCGTCGGCGTGGTTACCGCCTCCTCCAGCTCCGATAGCACCACAGGCTCTTTAGCTGCCTCGACCTTCGGCTGGTTGAGCCTGTTCTCAAGGGCTCTGGCCACCACCGACAGGACCTTCACCGTGGCGAACCGTCTATCGTGGGCCTCCACTATGGTCCAGGGAGCGTAGGCTCTATCGGTCTCCCTTATAACTTCCTCCAGAACCGGAAGGATGGAGTCGTAATTTTTATAGGCGTTCAGCTCATCCTGTCCTCTGACCCCTTTGGATCCGTCGCTCTTTAGCCTCTGGAGGCGCTTTTTCTGCTCCGAGCGATCTATGTGCAGAAAGAGCTTTATAAGGAGGTAACCTCCGTCCGCCAGCTGTCTCTCGAAGGACCTTATCTCCTCCAGCTTTCTCTCCAGTCCCCGGTTTCCCTCGTTCGGCTCTCTCCAGGAATCTATGGCCTTTCTGTACCACGAGCGGTTGTATATGGACATCCTGCCTGCGGGAGGTATGGCGTTCCAGAAGGGATACATAGGCGGATAAAAGGGGTCGGACGTAAAGGAGTCGGTGACGTTTTGAACCCTGAATCCTCTGGGATCCAGAGGCAGTATCAGCTGGTTCATCTGGGCCCCTTTTCCCGCCCCTTCCCAGCCCTCAAAAACGACCATAACCGGGATTTCCGCCTCTCTCTGCCGCCTCTGGAGGTCCCCTATCTTAGCTCCAAGCTCCTTTACCGCCTGACGATATTCTTTTTTACCAAGTTTCCTGGACAAATCGACTTTCTCTAACATCCACATACACCTCCTTGTTTTACTCTTCCGTAACCATCGGCTTATGACAACGCTGTAGAATGAATCGGTTCTGCTGTGGACTTCACAGCATTGTCGGACTACAATGATTATAATGGTAGGATAGCTTCATTATACCCTTTCCAAAGGAGCTTCGCGAGGGAGGCGCTGTTATGAGCGATAAGAAAGGCGACGTGGATTTTAACGACCAATCTCTCTACCTGAACAGAGAGCTCAACTGGATATGCTTTAACGAGAAAGTGCTTTACGAGGCCATGGATAAAGGCAACCCTCTCCTCGAGAGGGTGAAGTTTCTGTCCATATTTCACAACAACCTCGACGAGTTTTTCATGGTCCGTGTCTCCGGTCTGGTTCACCAGTATCACGAGGGAGTAAAGGATCTCTCTATGGACGGAAAGACCCCTGCGGACCAGCTCATGGAGATAAGGTCCCGGCTCTCAAGACTTCTGGACATGGCGGACAAGTGCTGGGAGGAACTGAGAGGGCTTTTGGCGTCGGAGAGGATATCCATAATGAGGTACTCCGATCTGGACGATAAGACCAAAGAGGGACTGAGGAAATACTTTATCAAAGAGATATTCCCTATAATAACCCCTATGGCCATAGACCCAGGCCGTCCCTTCCCTAAAATATCCAACCTCAGCCTTAACCTGCTGGTGATGCTCCAGGATCCCGGGGAGGCCATACACTTCGCCAGGGTAAAGATCCCCGATACCTTCAAACCTTTCGTCGCCATAATGACGGGAAACGACTTTTCCGTGTATCGTAAATTGGGGTTGACCATGAGAAACGGCGGCGACTCTATCTGGATAGAGGAGCTCATAAGGGCCAATATAGACACACTGTTTCCGGGATACAAGGTCCTTGGGGCCCATCTGTTCAGGGTCACCAGAAACGCCGACATAGAGATAGCCGAGGACGACGGAGGAGACCTTATGGAGGCTGTGGCCGAAGGGGTCGAAAGACGGCATTTTGCGGAGGTCATAAGGCTTGAGGTCTCTTCCGAGATGCCAAAGGCCATGAGACACTTTCTCGCCGGCAGGCTTCACCTGGAGAAGTGGCAGATATTTCGCTGTCGTAAGGAAATGGCTATGTCCAGGATTATGCAGCTTGCCGGTCTGGACAGACACGATCTTAAAGACACACCGTATAAACCTAGGGTTCCCTACCCTTTAGGCGAAAGGGATCCCGTCCTGCCGATGTTAAAAAAAAGGGACCTGATCCTCTACCACCCCTACGATAGCTTTTCTCCCGTCCTGGACTTCGTCAGAAGGGCCGCAGTAGACCCGAACGTCCTGGCTATAAAACAGACCTTGTACAGGTCGGGGTCAAACTCACCTATCGTCTCTGCACTAATGGAGGCCAGGCGAAACGGTAAACAGGTCACCGTAGTTGTCGAGCTTAAAGCCCGTTTCGACGAGGAACAGAACATCGTATGGGCTAAAGCCCTGGAGGAGGCCGGGGTCCACGTGGTGTACGGCCTGGTGGGGTTTAAAATCCACTCCAAGCTCTGCATGGTCATAAGGAGGGAGCAAAACAGGCTAAAACGATACGTCCACATCGGAACGGGAAACTATAATCCCGGCACCGCCAAGATCTACGCCGATTTAGGGTTCTTCACGTCCAAGTCGGCCATCTGCTCCGACGTGACAGAGCTGTTCAACGCCATGACCGGCTTTTCGCACCAGGAGGACTACCGTAAGATACTGGTCTCCCCTGGCACCACCAGAAAGGGCATAGTCAGTCGGATATACCGTGAGCTGGAACACCACAAGAAAAACGGCGGAGGCTATATAGCCTTTAAAATGAACCAGCTGGTGGACCAGCGCTGTATAAAAGCCCTCTATAAAGCCTCCTGTGCGGGGGTAAAAATAGACCTTCAGATAAGGGGCATATGCTGTCTAAGGCCCGGTCTGCCGGGAGTCAGCGAGAACATAAAGGTGACGTCGCTGGTGGGCCGTTTTCTGGAGCACGCCAGAATGTTCTACTTCAAAAACGGAGGGGACGACGAGCTTTTCATCGGCAGTGCTGATATGATGCCCAGAAACCTGGATCGTCGGGTCGAGGTGTTGACCCCTATAGACGACCCTGAGTTGAGGGCCTCCATGGTGGAGGACATTCTGATGAAGCACCTGGCGGACACGGAAAACGCCTGGGAGCTCCATTCAGACGGAAGCTACTCCAAAGTCACCGTAGCCAAAGGAGAGACCGCCTTCGACTCTCAGAGGTGGATGATGGAACACCGGCAGGGCTGGAATCCGGTGATGGAGGATAGGTGATGAATCCATCCTTCGTCCATCAGGCTTACTGCGGTGCGGTCCTCCTAGGACATCTGGACAAGCTAAAGAAGAACTCCCAGATGGTGGCTATTTCGAGCTCGGAAGTAGAGGACCTTCACAGGGCGAGAGTAGCCACCAGGCGTATAAGGTCGGTCTTGGCGGTTATGTCCGGAGTCTTTTCCACCGACGATATAAGGGGCTGGAGCAGGGACATGAGGGACTACGGCAGAGACCTCGGCCAGGCCCGAGACCTGGACGTAAGGCTCCAGTTTATATCTCAGGAGTTAAAGGATCAGGAGGGAGACAGAGGACTGGCCAGACTCCATCTGAGGCTTGCTCAGGAGAGAAGTCGTATCGAGCCCAGGATGGTCGAAAAGGCCCAGGCATGCCTCGGTTGGGATATATGGGACCAGGCAGCAAAGAAGCTGAAGCCTATAATAGGTCAGTATCGCCTTGAAGAACCTCCTTTCCCCGATAAGATAGTGTCGGGACACGTAAAAAAACTGGTTCTTAAAGTCGCTGGAAACGATCTCTTCGTTAAAAGAGGCTACGACAGAGGGGCTTGGCACGGCCTCAGGAAAGACTGCAAAAGGCTACGGTACACCTTGGAGCTTTACGACGATCCTATGGGTGCCCCCTTTGGCCGGTGGCTTAAGGTCCTTAAGGAAATTCAGGATAAGCTGGGAGAGATTCACGACATGGACCTGTGGATAGAGGCCCTTCCTGCGTTTACCCAAGAGGAACTGGACAGGACTGTGGCCTTTTTCGGACATGCCAGAGGATTTAACCCCGTCGCCTCGGGGGTAGAGGGACTCTGCCAAAGGCTTAGGGAAAGGCTAGATAGGGAGGTCGACCTCTTTATCCCCTACTGGGATGGATTGGTCCAGGATAAAACCTGGAGCGATCTGATAAATCGTTGATATAAGGGGGATTTGCGGTGGAGCAGGATAGAAGGGTGGCCTTTATAGACCTAGGGACCAACTCAGCCAGGATGATGGCCGTATCGGTCAAAGAAAACGGAGCCTACTCGCTGCTCTCGGATCAGAAAGTAGCTGTCAGGCTTGGGGAAGGGGGATTCTCCTCCAACAAGCTAACACCGGAGGCCATGGACAGGGCCCTGCTGGTCCTAAGCCGCTTCGCCAAGTCCGCTAAGTCTTTAGGGGCGACGGAGATAACCGCTCTCGCCACCTCCGCCACCAGAGATGCCGCAAACTCGGAGGAGTTTATAGATCGGGTTAAGGGGGAGACTGGCCTTGACCTCAAGGTCATATCGGGACTGGAGGAAGCCCGACTGATATACCTAGGGGTATCCAGAGGACATTACCTTAGAGGCAAAAACGGCCTCTTTATAGACATAGGAGGAGGAAGCACCGAGCTGATCCTCGGTCACGAAGGGGATTTTTCCTTTCTAGACTCCCTTCAGGTAGGGACCATAAGGGTCTATAACCGCTTCTTCGAGCCGGGGTATATGGGCCCGGTGGACGAAAGCACCTTTGAGGACATGAAACGTCACGTCCTTAGCAGAGCCATTCGCTCCCTTAAAAAGCTCCGTTCCGCCCAGTTCGACCGGGTGCTGGCCTCCTCAGGGACCGCCCGCCACCTTCAGGAGCTGGCGGTTCGATCCTTCCCGGAGCTGGCTGAGCCCCCCACCGACGGACCGACCCTGACCCTTCGGGGGCTAAAAAAGGTCTCCCGGATGCTCTGTCCCCTCCCCGCCGCCGAGAGGGAGAAGCTGAAAGGGGTCTCCCCTAGGAGAAAGGATATAATAGTATCCGGTGCGGCTATACTGGAGACTATCATGGAAGAACTGGCCATCGAAAGGCTGACCGTAGCGGACAGAAGCCTCAGAAACGGCATGCTTGAGGACTACCTGGTCAGAAATGGCCTGGTGGAAGGGCTTTCGGTCAGAGAGGAAAGCGTCCTCAGACTGGGAAGATCCTGTGGCTTCGACGAATCCCACGGAAGGCACATAGCGGCCCTTACGCTGTCTCTGTTCGATAGTTCCCTGTCCCTTGGGCTTCACGAGTTTAACCCCATAGACAGAGAGCTTCTTTACTACGGGGCGCTCCTTCACGATATCGGCATGTTCCTGTCCCTGAAGGACCACCACGCCCACGGCAGCTATATAGTCAGGCACTCGCAGCTTCTGGGCTTCACCGACAGGGAGATGGACGTCCTATCCGCCCTGGTCCACTACCACCGGGGAAAGAGACCTAAGGCCCGGGATGCCGTATTGGCCTCCATGGACGAAGGGGCCTCGAACATGGTCCAACGATGCTCCATGTTCCTCAGAATGGCGGAGAGCATGGACAGGAGTCACAGGGAGATAATCTCCCGTTGTCGCTTCGAGAAAAGGGAAAAGAGGGTCTACCTGGTCCTAACGGTGAAAGAGCCCTCGGAGTGGGACCTGGAGAGATGGGCCCTTGAAACCGACCTGGAGGACTTCAAAAAGGTATTTCGCATATCACTTAAGTTGGAGGGGTCTGAATGACTTCGTCGGTTTCCGACATAAAAAGGCTTTTTATCGGCCAGATCGAGCTGGAAGGCCGAAGGGCCATGGGCTATATCCTGTCCTGTGGTGACGTTATTGAGGCGGTGGGCCATGGGACGCCTCCTACGGTCGAGTGCGTGGAGGTTGAGACCTTTCCCGAACCTATGACCATAAAACAGGGAGACTTTAACGCCCACTCCCATCCCGAACAGTCGATCTACACCGACTTGGTGGATAGGTCCTGGGACCTGGGAACCTGGTGTCGCAACACCATATATCGCTACAGTCCCTTTATCACCCCTAAGCAGGTCAGGCTGGCCTGTCGAAGGGCCTTCGGCAGGATAGCCCTGCTTGGTGCTTCATCGGTGATGGTGTCTTTCTACCTCCACGGAGGGAAGGGCAACGTCAACGATCGAGAGGTAATAGCCGCCGCCAAGGACGTGGGCATAAGGCTCATCTTCGGAAGGATGACCTACGACATGGTCTCCCCTCAGGCCTACGAGGGAAAGAAAAAAGCCCAGGAGAGCTACTACGAATCCCCCGACCAGGGAGAGGCCTACCTGAGGGAGCTTATGGCCGACGAGGGACCGACGGTCATGGTGGCTCCCGCCGTCCACAGCATGCACGCGTCCACCGCTCAGGCGATAGAGAGGGCCATAAACCTGGGATACGACCTCAAACGTCCGGTGCAGTTTCACCTCTCCGAGGACCAGGGGGATGTAGATATATCCCTCAAGGAACATGGCGTCAGGCCGGTGGTCTTCCTGAAATCCATGGTCGACTCCTGTAGGATTCCCGGTTTGGGTCGTCTGGTCTTCTCCGACTGCTGCTGGTTGGACGACCAGGAGAGATCCATAATGGCCGACTGCTCTATACCGGTGGTCTTGAACCCCAGGATGAACCACAGGGTCGGGGTGGGAGAGTCGGACCTGCCCTCGCTCCTCAGCTCTGGGATATCGGTGTTCCTGGGGACCGACGGTGAGGCCAGCAACGACGACCTCTCGGTTCAGGGAGAAAGGGAGTTCCTTAAGGGACGGTACAGCGGTGTGCTATCCTCCTCGAAGATAGAGGCCCTGGGCAGACAGCCCTTCCAGTTCCTGGACGGGGAGATAGGCCCCCTGGCACCGGGCCGACTTTGCGACTTCGTGGTCGAATCCGACGGCAGAACCGTCCATCTCTTCGTAGGGGCCGAGCCTGTGGTGAGGGACGGAACCCTGGTAAACCTCGACATGGAGGGGGATATAGAGGCTCCCTTGGCGGAGGAGATAGAGGCCATGAAAAAAACGGTGGAAATATAGGCCGATCTGGCTTATAATATCTCCCGCATGTCGGTGATTGCCCCGTGGTGCAATGGCAGCACAACGGATTTTGGTTCCGTTGATCTTGGTTCGAATCCAGGCGGGGCAGCCAACACCAAATTTCATCAGTAATCATAGAACGTCATAGAGACTCAAAAGCCCGCTAAACAGCGGGCTTTTTTGCTATACGCTCGTATAGAGTGGATACGCCGTATTCGCTCAGACTATCCAGCAGCCTGCCTATGATATCGTCGTTTAGATGATGGGGCTCGATCCCTGAGCCTATGAGGCGCTCGGTGGGAAGATTCTCGAAAAACTCGTGGAATAGGTAGAGCCGACGCTCCACAAAGCCAAGACCGTTTAGAATAACCGCCTTGGCCGCCTGACCGGAAGAGACCTTGTGGGAGCGAGTCTTGCTTAGGTGACGATCCAAAAACTCCACCAAGCCAAGCTTATCGACAAAACCCGCTACTATTCCGTAATGGGCCAAACTGAGCGTCTCGGTGCATTCCATCATCTTTAAACTCTCCTCTTCTGCTGTTTTATGGCCGACACCTACAAAAATACAACAGAATCCAGTTTTTTCATAGCAGGGAGATCGGGCGGAAGCACTTAAATCATAAAATCATCGCGTTTAATGCGGAAAGTCGGCTTGACTCCCTAAAAAGAAAAATGGCCCGGAGAAATTATCTCACCGGGCCTCTCTATCCTTTTTTGTACACGTCTCCTCTGTGGCCTATACGTACCACCAGAATGGTGACTTTCTTGTCTTCGATCGAGCATATCAGGCGGTAATCTCCGACTCTATAACGCCAAAAGGCTCCAAGAGGCCCCTTAAGAGACTTGCCTAAAGACCTGGGATTGTCTTGTCCGGCTATACGTTTCTCCATATAGTCCATGATTCGCTTAGCTTCTTGCTTGCCTATGTGCTTTAGGTCCTTTACTGCCGCAACGTCGTACTCAATCGTCCAGGCCAAGTTCACGCCTCACTTCTTCTGAGCTTAACGGCTTAGCCCCTTTTTTTCTGCTTAAGGCCATAGCTTCAGCAGCGAGGTAATAATCCTCCATGTCGTCGATATTATCCTCTATTAATTTTCGGACATAGAAGGCTTTGGTTCTCCCTGTAGCCTTGGAGAGGCGGTCCAGTCTCCCTCCTGTCTCTTCGTCGAGACGGATGGATAACGGTGTAGGCATGAAAGCAACCCCCTTTTCTTGTAGTCTATGTAGTTATCGTAGCACAGAGTCAAAAAAGGTCAAGCGAGATCCCCTGTCCCTCTGGGCGGTCACTTCACAATTCCGTGAAGCGAGAGTTCCTTCTGTGGCTACACGGTCCAGGTCGATCATGTGGCCTGGAGGACTCCCGGGCGACTCCCAGATGGAGGCACGATTCGGTGCAGTCGCAGCCCCTAAAATCCCTTCCCTGTGACCACAGGAAGAACAGGGCAATATCCACCTCAAATCAGAGGTATCAGTATGCCTCTTGCGAAAAGTAGGCCACTTAGGAGCGATTCTGAGGGGTGTTATTGTTCATGGCTATGCGACCAAAAGGGGCAACTCCTTGCGGCGGTTGGCGTGGAGCGACTAAGGCCCCTGAACATCGTCCAGGCCGCAAGGTGGAGGGTGATTACTAAGTTTTACTAAATCCTGCGTGGACCATCCTGTGGAGTAAGCAGGGTAGTATCTCCTGCGTGGACCTGACCGGCTGAGGTGCTACATCCGATGTGACCCCATGAGGAAGACTTTTCGCCAAAACCGGCGAACCAATAAGGCTATCCCCCAGAATCGGGAAAAATTACCGCTTAACCTTTGGCCTGTGCCTGGAGGACTCGGCGAGAGTGCCGACCCCCTCTGGAGGTTTTTCCGGAAATCCCAGATAGTTCCCCTGTGGTCAAAGAGAAAGCTCCTCCCCGGAGATCGAGGAAGGGCCTGTGGTGTTATCGCTTGTCCTTTTGGATACTGCGCTTAGCCCTCTCCCTTGTGGGCGGTATTAGAGCATCCACAGGAGAACTGGGCCGCTGTTGGTCCCTTAGGTCGTCTATGCCCAGGTGGGTATAGCGCATGGTCATTTGTGGCCCTGTATGGCCCATGAGTTTCTGTAGGACCAAGGTATTCATCCCGGCCCGGAGCGGGAGATGATGCAGTGGTGGGCGGACTGGCTGGATGGGACCTCGATATAACTTGACAAATGGGCTAGGAGGTTCTATCTTATAGGTGAGCTAGTGCTCGGTGTGGCTGACACCTAAATCCGAAATGTCTGCGGGACGAATGTGCCTGAGGTCGCTGGGCGACGATAAAACCCATGAGATTTGCGAGACGAATGTGCTTGAGGCTGGCGGACAGCGATAATAATCAGCCATTGAAGTTAGAGGGTGTAGAGGATATTCTTCCTCTACACCCTTTTTCATGGAGAGTGATTCTGAGGATGATGAGAAAAGACAAAATTTTATCAATGATCTTCTCTATGGCCCAAGACTATAGCCTGTATTTTGAGAACAAAAATATGTTGTTCGTATATAGTGACAGCAATGGCCTTCAGAATATTGAGTCGTTGTTTTTAGGGCACCATTTCCGGCATCTTACCGGTATAAAGACTACGCTTCGTCCCAATGACTTTTACAAGCGGGCTTTGGCCAAGAGACTCTCCGAAAATGATCTTGGGCAAGTTGAATCAGTTGTGGAGCTAAAACTTGAAGCCTTTCTACTTTTGAAAAATGCCCTGGAAAAGGGGTGCTCAATTAGCATAGGGAGAAAAAATCAAGGTATTGGTTATCGGATTTATTCTGATTTGCTTGTGGGAACAACAAAAGCTTGTCTGGGATTCGTTGAGGACAGTGGAAGTGATTTCTACGTCCCTAACACGCTTCTAAAGGCAGACATCCGAAAAGAAGCTCAAAAGAGCTTCCCGGTCTTATTGGTCTGCATAAAGAATAAAAAAGAACCCTTTTACAGGGTCAGTTTTTGCCGAGAGGGGTTTGATCGCTCCTGCCTTCCGGACGAAATCCTGTCTAGGGTAGAAGCCTCTTAGGTCAGTCTTGGCCATGGAATATTTTTAGGAATATTTTTATCACCAAAAACAAGGGCCGGAGCTGGATGCTCTGGCCCTTTGTGCTATCTTGCTAACCGTCGGATGGCATCGACGATCGTCTCGGTGTTCCATCCGACCATTTTAAACTCTCCTCTTCTGCTGTTTTATGGTCGACACCTACAAAAATACAACAGAATCCAGGTTTTTCATAGCAGGGAGATTGGGCGGAAGCTCTTAAATCATAAAATCATTGGGGTTAATGCGGAAAGTCGGGTCCAAACCAAGTCGATGCCTCACGTCGGCTAAAGACGAAGATTCCCTGTTGTCGAGAAGATCTTCCTCGTATGCGGCAGCAGCAAGGGCGGCGTCTTCCATATCGTCAAGATAGTCTTCGATGGCTTTACGGGCATACCAGCTTTTTGTTCTGCCGGTTTTCTTCGCCAGAGCTTCGAGTCGTGAAGAGAGCTGTTCGTCCAATCTTATGGCAAGCATAGGAACTCCCCCTTTCTGTGTAATACTAGTATAGGGCATAATTTCCCTCTATTTCCGCGAAATAGGCCCCTCCCCGGTGGAGCGGAGAAGGGCTGTGTGTTTAGCCATTCCCGTTTTCCAAGAGAGAGGGGAAGAAGGACCTCAGCGAATCGATCGATATAGTGACGTCTTCTTTGTTTTCCGCCTCCATCCATGGAGTCTCGTTGTGTGTGAGGTTGCGGAGTTTCGACGCTGAATATTCCCCATAGACGGAAAAAACGTCGTCGATCAATGCCTTTTCCTCTGTCGTTACATTGTCAGGCGTGCCGTTCTGTGCTTTGTCTATGACGTTCGGTCCGAAGTCACGATAACTCTTGTACAGGTCGGGGACCACTGGCCCATGGGGCCACGCCTCTATGGCCTCCGGGAACAGCGGGCGTTCGAGTAGAACGACAGAAAAGCCCTGAACATAGTAGACGAGTTTCTGTAACTTAAGATGGGTTATCCCATCACCTTCGTCGAGGTCGGCCTTTCCTAAAATATAACTTGCGACATCAAATACCGATGCCATAGGTAACACCTCTTTTTGCAATTGATATTACCACATAAAAGGTGCCGTGCCCCTCCATCTTCCCTTAGGTTATAATGGCGGAAGTTTGGATACGAAATGGAGGTGGGTCGATGGAGACCGCTGGTATACTTTTCGCTTTAGGGGCCTCTTTATGTTGGGGAACCGTCCCTGTCATATACAAGCTCGGCATGGGCAAGGTTCTCATGGAGAAGATGAACGCCATAAGGTCCTTCGGATTTTTGGGAAGTTCCCTGGTAATATTCTGGCTCGCCGGAGAGGGCTCCATGGAAGGTGCCAGCTGGGTCATACTGGTTGGATTGGCCTCGGCGGTGCTGTTGGCCAACGTGGCAGGGGACCTTCTCTTCTTCATAGGCATCGACGCTATCGGCGTAGGGAAGGCCACCGCCGTGACCTGTAGCTATCCTCTGTTCGTGACGGTCATATCGGTGGCTCTGCTTGGAGAGTCGGTCACCGTCATGACCCTGTCCGCGACGATAGCGGTTATAGCGGGCCTGGTTTTGCTGCGAAGTCGGTCTATCGCTCAGGTGGAAGGGTCGGGAGCGACCTTGAAAGGGGTCGTCGCATCCTTAGGAGCCGCCTTTCTGTGGGGTGGAAGTCTGGTAGTAACCAGATGGGCGGTCCTTGAGAGCGACCTAGGACCGGCGGCACTCAACCTGTGGAGGGCCCTCTTTTTCATGCCCATATCCTGGGGGTGGTGGAGCTGTCGATATCTTTCAATGGACGGAAAAGACCGTCCCGATTTTTTTAGGACAGACTGTAAAAGTTGGATAGCCCTCGTCCTAGCCGGAGCCTTGGCCCTCTCCATAGGGGGCTTTTCCATCACCAAGGCGATGATGTTGGCTCCAGCCTCGCTGGTGAGTCCCATAGCGGCCACCAGTCCTCTGATAGCCGCTATATGGGGCAGGTTGCTCTTCTCCGAGAGGCTGTCTCCTTCTCAGCTCTTAGGTGTAGTGCTTATAATCGCTGGCTCGGTGGCCCTGACTTACTCTTAAGGGAACCTCTAAAAATTCACTTTCGAGTCCCCTCGGAGAGACCGTCCCGCCTGCACCCTGTTTCGCCCAATCGTATACTCGACCTGCCTGTTCCGTACGAACCGCCTCGGAGGGCACGTCCTGTGCCCCCTCGGCTTGGGGCGACGTCCTGTCGCCCCATTCGACTACACGACGGCATGTCGAGTATACGGGCTCTGGGCTCCGTCGGAACGATCTCTCCGAGGATTAGAGTTTTTAGAGGTGCCCTTAAGGCTTTTGTCTGTCTCTGTCTTTTTAACAGGTCAAGCGGAACGGTTCTCTATAAAGCCCTCGTATTCCCTAAAGGACCTCTGGGAGAGCCTGTCGGCCATAGCCTGGGCTGTCATCACCG
>NZ_FXBB01000020.1 GCF_900177735.1 Dethiosulfovibrio salsuginis
CGACGTTGCTCCATAGGCTTTATCTCGGCAAATACCGATGTCTTACGCTCCTGCTGTTGCGCCTCTTTGCAGGCAGCTTTGCGGACCTGGTTTTGGCGGTAATAATAGGTATGAACGTGGATTCCCTTGGATTTGCACCAGGCCCTTACTGTCATTCCGCTGGACCGACAGTTATTGATATGATCTGCCCAGATCTTTAAGGTCTCTGCTAGCTTAGCTTCTTGGTTCGTCATCATTGGTCTACCACCCCCGTACTGATTGAGTTCCCTTCAGTCTTCATCGTGGGGCGATTATCTCACGCCGATGATGATGCTACGAGGTACTGCTAGCTTTGACGCTTACGCTGAAAGTTATGGTATATTGAGAAACGAAAAAACATATTGGGAGGTCGCCATGAAAGCCAACGAAGCCAGTTTTCTGCATCTCATAAGGAAATCACCCCAGTTCTCCACCCCCATCTACCAGAGAACCTATTCCTGGACGGACAAAGAGTGCCGACAGCTTTGGGAAGACATAATAAGGACCGGAAATAGGGATGATATTCCGTCCCATTTCGTTGGATCCGTCGTCTACATAACCCAAAATCCAAACGAGACAATCCTATCGCCCTCTTCTTTGCTGGTTATAGACGGACAACAACGGCTAACCACTTTGACTTTACTATTAGCCGCACTGGCAGATTACCTAAATTCTCAACCAGCAGAGAGCAAAGAACCTATAGAGGGATTTTCTCCTAATAAAATAATCTCTTATTATCTGATCAACAAAGAGGAAGAAGGGGAAAAGCGCTATAAACTCATCCTAACCCAAACCGATAAAGAGTCGTTGATAGCACTTCTTTCCGATAAAGAGCTACCTAAAGAACATTCCGTCCGCATAGCGGAAAACTTTGAGCTCCTAAAGAAGCTTATTGCCCAGGAGAAAGGCAAATTAGTAACCCTATGCAAAGGACTGGCTAAGCTTATGGTTGTTGAAGTTGCACTAAATCGAGCCTACGATAACCCACAGCTTATATTTGAGAGCATGAACTCAACCGGCAAAGAGCTAAGCCAGGCCGACTTAATCAGAAACTTCGTACTTATGGGATTGGAAAACAATCTCCAGGCTGACCTTTACGATAAGTACTGGCGTCCCATGGAGATATCCTTCGGCCAAGAGGCTTACACGGAATACTTCGACGATTTTATGCGCCATTATCTGACCCTTACTAACGGAGAAATACCAAGAAAAGGAGAGGTATATGAGGCCTTTAAGGAGTATTCCCGCAGCACAAAAGTAACCAATGGAGGGATAGCGTCTTTAGTGGCGGAAATACGCCGCTACTCCCGCTTTTTCTGTGCTATGGCTTTTGATAAAGAGTCGGACCCAAGCCTGAGAGAAGCTTTTTACGACCTCAAAAACCTAAAAGTCGACGTGGCCTATCCCTTTTTACTGGAACTCTATAACCGCTACGATTTGGGGCTTCTGAGCAAGGAAGATTTTCTAACTCTGGTAAGAACGGTCGAATCCTACGTATTCCGTAGGGTAATCTGCTCTATCCCAACAAACTCTCTCAATAAGACTCTGGCTGATTTTGCTGCACAGGCCAAGTCCTTTGAGGGAGACGGGCTTGTCGATTTTTTGAACGCAAAATTTCACGGGTTAGTGTCCTACAAGAGATTCCCTAACGACGAAGAGTTCAGAAAAGACATTAGCACTATAGACCTTTACAACAGAGTGAGGGCTAGAACTACCTATTGTCTAAGAAAGCTCGAAAATCACAGGAGAAAAGAGAAAGTAAATTTAGAGGAGTATTCTATAGAACATATTATGCCTCAAAATCCCTCCCTCCAGGAGCAATGGAGGTCCGATCTAGGCGAAGATTGGGAGAGGGTACACAACAGCTGGCTTCATACCCTAGGGAATTTGACTCTTACAGGATACAATTCGGAGTACAGCGATAGGCCTTTTGCCGAGAAAAGGGACATGGAGGGAGGTTTTAAGGATAGTCCTCTAAAATTGAACGAAGGACTAGGTAATACGGAAAGGTGGAATGAAGATACTATTATAAGCCGGGGCCAAAGGCTAAGCGATTTAGCTCTTAAGGTTTGGCCCTTTCCTGAGACCTCTATTACTTTCATAGAATCCCCAACGAATGCTGGATCAAAGAACGAAAACTACACCATAGAAAGCTATCCGTACCTTTCTTTCGACGATAATGGAAGTACCTCAAGTACAAGGGAACTTTTTGACTCCATCAGGAAAGAGATTCTCGCCCTAGACCCCTGTGTCACTGAGCATTTTTTGAAGTTATATATAGCATACAAAGCCGACACGAACTTCGTGGACATAGTTCCTCAGAGAAAAGGGTTGCGAATATCCCTAAACATGAGATTTATGGATTTAACCGATAGCAGAGGCATCTGCAAAGACGTGACCAAGGTCGGACGATGGGGCAACGGGGATGTGGAAGTTCTTCTTGCCTCAAAAGATGAAATACCATACGTGATGGGACTGATAAGACAGTCATTTGAAAGCCAAATGGTGAACGAAGTATGAGACAGTACGTAGTTGACGCCTTTACGGACAGGGTTTTCGGAGGTAATCCCGCCGCAGTATGCGTTATGGAGCGGTGGTTATCGGAGCTGGTGGCCTATCAGGCGTCCAGACGATGCGGTGTTCTGTACGGAAGGATAGCAGGCTCCCGGGTAAAACTGGCGGGGAAGGCCGTCCTTTACTCCGAGTCGATAATACACGTGGATTAAGCCTCAACAAAGACAACTTTCCAACTTGACCTCAAGCCAGAGGCAGTCTATCGCACATAAAGAGATTTTTTCTCTTTATATTTGACCATACACCCACTTCAGGGGTATATTAGGTCATATAATGAGCCAATATACCCACAGGAGGCGATAGAATGCTGATTCGTTTTTCAATCGAAAACTGGATGTCTTTCAGAGATAAAGTCGATTTTTCCATGATCGCTAGCAAAGAGCGTCAACATGGAGAAAGGGTACCCAAACTGGATAAGCACAGAACCAGGGCTCTTCCAATTGCCGCTCTATATGGGGGTAACGCATCTGGGAAGACAAATTTTTTTAAAGCACTCAGCTTCGTAAAAACGCTTGTGGTGAACGGAACCAGACCGGACAGCTTGATACCTGTAGATTTTTTTAAGCTTAGCTTAGAGGGGTCTAAACAACCTTCCCGTTTTGAGTTTGAGGTGCTTATAGATGAGACGATATACGATTTCCGTCTTGCCGTAACCCGCAATGCTATTTTAGAGGAAAGCCTTACCGCTATATCCAGCTCAAGCGAAAAGGTGCTTTACAGCCGTAGAGAGGGGGATATAGACCTCGATAAGTCTCTGCCAGACAGGGATTTCTTTCTATTCGCCTTCAAGGGTACCAGGATAAATCAGCTTTTTTTGACCAACTCTGTGGATCAAAATATCGATGCTTTTCGCCCCGTCTATGACTGGTTTAAGGATATTTTACAGCTAATCGCTCCAGATTCTCGTTTTGAACCTTTCGAGCGTTTTTTCGACGATGGACATCCTCTATACAACTCTATGAACGATATGTTGTGTCAACTTGACACAGGCATTCTGCATTTAGGATCGGAGGATGTGCCTCTAGACAACGTTCCTATTCCAGAGAGTTTTAAGATGATGCTAAAAGAGGACGTCAAAGAAGGCATGGCTGTCCGACTACCTACAAAGGAACGACTTGTAATTACCAGAGAGAACGACGAACTGATAGCAAAGAAATTGATCTCCTTTCACTCTAGAGAGGACGGAACATCGGTAAAATTCGATATTCGCCAGGAGTCCGATGGATCTCAACGGGTTATCGATCTATTGCCGGCATTTCTGGAGTTAGCCGCCGATGGATCTAAAAAAGTCTACATTATAGACGAAATTGACCGTAGTCTCCATCCGTTGCTCACAAGGAGGCTAATTGAGTTTTATCTTTCTGCCTGTTCCGACAGATCTAGGTCTCAACTTTTGTTTACAACCCACGATATGCTTCTGATGGACCAAGAATTGTTCCGTCGAGACGAGATGTGGGTGGCAGAAAGAGATCTTCATGGGGCCTCTAGCTTGTTTTCCTTTAGCGATTACAAAGACATTCGTTACGATAAAGACATCCTAAAAAGCTACCTCCAAGGGCGTTTTGGCGGGATTCCAAGGCTTTTGACGAGAGGAAGTTGTTTTTAATGTCTCCTGGGAGACGATCTTTCAATCGACCGACTGGGATAAGGCCACAAAGGAAGTTATTCCTGATCGCCACTGAAGGCGAAAAAATCGAGCCAAAATATTTCTACATGTTTAACACAACCTTGTCTACAGCAAAAATATTATGTCTTAAGGGAGGTCATGCAAGCTCTCCTCCTAAAGTTTTAAAGAGAATGGCAAACTGGCTGAATGAAAACGATCTAAAAATCTTCGACGAGGCTTGGATCGTGGTCGACAAGGATCAGTGGACCGATAGTCAAATAGAAGAGCTTAGTTCATGGGCTAAATCAAAGGAAAATTACGGCTTAGCCTTGAGCAATCCCAAGTTCGAGTATTGGCTATTGCTTCACTTTGAGGATGGTGTCGCGATTCGATCGTCAAGGGACTGCTCTGATCGTCTAAAAAAGCATATCCCTGGATACGATAAAGACATCAACGCTAGTAAGTTCACGAATGAAAGAATCGATCAGGCTATCCTCCGAGCAGAAAAGGGAGATAATCCACCTTCTAGCGGATGGCCCAAAAGACTTGGTAGCACCACGGTTTATAGGCTAGTAAAAAGGATACCTCGACCCTAAATAGTTGACGTCTTTACCGATAGGATTACCGGAGAATCTACTCCGAGTCGATAATACACGTGGAGGGATCACAGCCGTGATAAAGTCATTAAGCCTCAGGAACTTCACCAATTTTGAGAGCATAGACATAGATTTCTCCCCAAAGGTCAACGTTTTCATAGGGGAGAACAGCACCGGAAAGACCCATCTGCTCAAGGCGGCCTATACCCTCTGCCACGGTGCTTCCACCTTCAAAAAAGGGGAGAAGGACATGGCAGAGGATCTCGAGAAGGAGCTCACGAAAAAGCTGCTTCAGGTGTTCATGCCACTGGACGATCACCTCGGCAATATGTACCGGCAGGGATCCAATCCGTGGGGAGCCCTGTCCGCCAAGCTGGGGAAGAAAGGGAGCATCGATTGCAGTTTCTCCGAGGTCTCCCGCTATCTGGAGATCGAGCAAGACCGATACCTAGGAAGCACAGGAGAACCCTCCTTCATCCCCACCAAGGAAGTCTTATCTTTTATGAAGGGCTTTAACAGCCTCTACGAGAAGTACGACCTATCCTTCGATCAGACCTACTACGACCTCTGCCTGACCCTTGATCTGCCCGAGGCTAGACGAGAATACCTCCACGAAAAGGTCCGGTGGGCCATGGGGGAGATTCGAGCCCTGTGCGGCGGCAGCTTCGTGTTTTACGGTGGGGGGAAGGTAACCTTTAAGGTGGAAAGCGGGGAGCACTCGGCCAACGCTATGGCGGAGGGCTTCAGAAAGGCGGGTGTGCTTTACAGGCTCATGGAGACCGGATCGGTGCAGCCAGGGCAGAGTGGGCCTCTGTTCTGGGATGAGCCCGAGGCGAACCTCAACCCCAGATTGATGAGGCTTTTAGTCCAGATTTTACTGGAGCTATCCCGAGAGGGACAGCAGATTATCCTGGCCACCCACGATTACGTCTTCATAAAATGGCTAGATCTGCTCATGGATAAAGAAGCTGGAGACCAGGTTAGATATCACGTCCTGTCCAGAGACGACTGCGAGGAAGTATCTGTTCAGATGGTGGACGATTACGGAGCAATCCCACCTAACGCCATAGCCAACGCCTTCAGCGATATGACAAAAGAGCAGGTCAGGAGAAAGATGGGGACCCTGGGAAAATGATCCTCCGAGAACGGGACATAGAGATCGACTTCACCGACGCCATAGACGGTATGGTCTTCGATCAGATGGACCGCAACCGGCCTAACTACCACAGCATAGGTGAGATGCACCGAGTGGACTTCATAGTTGAGTTTGAGAATGCTATCCTTTTCGTCGAGATAAAGGACCCAGGGAACCCGAGGGCCACGGAAAGGGGCCTAATGAAATTCTATAACGAGCTGGAGAACGGCACATTAAGCTCCACATTCGCCTCGAAGTTCATAGACAGCTTTTTCTATCGCTGGGCGGAGGACAGGCTGTCCAAGACGGTCTACTATATAAACCTGGTGACCTTAGACAGCGAGTTCCTGCCCTATCTGTCCGACGAGATATCCAAAAAGCTGTCCCCATCGGGCAAAAACGCCCCCAGGTGGTGCAGACACCCGGTCCAGAACTGTCAGGTCTTCAACCTCGAGACCTGGAACGAGAACTTCCCCCAATGGCCAGCCAGGAGGATAGAGGGAGAGCTGGACGAGGAGGAGGTATAAAATACGGTACACACCCCAAATTTCAGGAGGCTCTCCACGATGATTCTCGACTACAATACCCTAGAGTCCCTTCGACAGAACCACCCTGCCTGGCGGTTGCTTAGGGCACAGCATGCCCCGCTGGTGGCCAGTTTTCTGAACAGGGTTTTCATAGTACCCAACGTCCGAATTCTCTCCCAAGGGGAGCTGGTTGAGGCCCTGGAGGACGAGCTTTTCTCTCTCAGAGAGGACGGAGACGGCCACTCCTTTCCGGGAACCGCCCTTGGATATTTGAACGATTGGGCCAACAACGACAAGGGCTGGCTCAGGAAGTTCTACCCACCGGGAACCGACGAGCCCCACTTCGACCTAACCCCTGCGACGGAAAAAGCCCTGCTGTGGCTCCAGAGTCTGACCGAGAGGGTCTTTGTGGGAACCGAGTCCCGGCTTCTTACCATGTTCGAGCTCCTTCGCCAGATGAGCGAGGGCAGCCAGATCGACCCGGAGATAAGGATCGCCGAGCTTAAAAAGCGGAGGGACGATATAGATAGGGAGATCTCGACGATAGAGTCCGGCGAAGTTCCTCTTCTGGACGACACGTCTTTGAAGGATCGATTTCAGCAGTTTGTACAGCTTGCCCGAGCCCTTTTGTCCGATTTCAGGGAAGTGGAGCATAACTTCCGAGGCCTTGACCGACGGGTGAGAGAGCGTATCGCCCTGTGGAAAGGCTCTAAGGGAGAGCTGCTGGAGGAGATAATGGGGGAGAGGGACGCCATATCCGACTCAGATCAGGGAAGGAGCTTCAGGGCTTTTTGGGACTTTCTCATGTCCCAGTCCCGTCAGGAGGAGCTTACGGACCTTTTGGATCGAGTCCTAGAGCTTGTCCCAATAAAGGAGATGGACCCGGAGCCAAGACTTAGAAGGGTTCATTACGACTGGCTTGAGGCGGGAGAGCATACCCAGAGGACCGTAGCCAAGCTGTCGGAGCAGCTTCGCCGCTTTCTGGACGATCAGGCATGGCTAGAGAACCGTCGCATCATAGAGATATTGCACTCCCTGGAGTCACAATGCCTTGAGATACGGGAGAACCACCCATCAGGCGATTTCATGGAGATAGACGAAACGTCCCCGACCATAGAGTTGCCTATGGAAAGGCCCCTATACTCCGCCCCGTTTAAGGCGACGATAGATCAGGTTATCCTGGACGAGGGATTTTTCGACGTGGACACCTCCGCTCTATTCTCTCAGTCCATCGTGGATAAAGAGGAGCTTTCCAGCAATATCCGCCGTGAGCTTCAGACCAGGGACCAGGTGAGCCTAGGAGAGGTCATCTCCGCCCATCCACTCAACCAGGGCCTAGCGGAACTTGTGACCTACTTTCACATAGCAGGCGAGTGGCCCCACAGCGTTGTCGACGATAGTAGGCACGAGGAAATAGCCTGGGAATCCCATACCAAAACGGTCCAGGCTACCATACCGATGGTTATTCTTTTGAGGAGCTGATTAAAATATCCGATTCAGACGAACTTTCCTCGGCGGTAATACCACTCCTTAAAGGGGTCGTATACCGGGATGAGAAACCGAGGGTTTGGGAGGACCTACTGAAATTACAGGGGAATATCCGAGACTACGTAGCGGTATTAGGCCTTGAGCTGGCCCTGGACGAGGCGGAGGGATACGCCTTTTTGAGCTCTAAAAAGCAGGAAGAGGACGAGGAAAGAGAGCTACCTCGGCTGGTCGCCAGGCGGCAGCTCTCCTATCCTGTGAGCCTTGTCCTGGCCCTTCTTCGCAAAAAACTGGCCGAGTTCGACGCTGGAGGCGGGGAGACCAGGCTGATAATGTCCAAAGACGACGTGGTGGAGATGATCCGTATCTTTTTCCCCGACGGGAGCGACGACGTTAAGCTGATAGGCCAGGTGGACGCCATACTCAACAAAATCGCCGATCTAGGTTTTATACGCCGAATGGACAAAGGCGAAGGTACCATAGAGGTCCGGCGGATCATAAAGGCCTTTGTGGACGCCCAATGGCTTTCCGACTTCGACAAGCGACTTGAGGGTTACAGAGGTCAGGAGGAGAAAGACGATGAGTGAACCTATAGAGCTTGAGTTTTCCTCCGAAGATGGGCTGGCTGGATTCAGGCTCCACCGATTTGAGGTCCTCAACTGGGGGACCTTCGACGGAAGGGTCTGGAGCCTAAACCTGGACGGCAAAAACTGTCTACTGACGGGGGATATAGGCTCGGGGAAGTCCACCCTTGTGGACGGCATTACCACGTTGCTGGTCCCAAGCCATAAGGTGGCCTACAACAAGGCCGCCGGAGCGGAGAGCAAAGAGAGGACCCTTAAGTCCTACGTCCTCGGCTATTTTAAGTCCGAGCGCAGGGAGTCCCTGGGAAGCGTCAAGGCGGTGTCCTTCAGGGACGAGAAGAGCTACTCGGTCATACTGGGGGTTTTCAGAAACGAGGGCTACGACAAGACGGTCACCCTGGCTCAGGTTTTCTGGACAAAAGATCCCTCCAGCCAGCCCGCCAGGCTTTACGTGGCCTGCGATGGAGAGCTTTCCATCGCAAAGGACTTTTCCGATTTCGGGAAGGATATTTTAGGCCTGAAAAAGAGGCTCCGTTCCCTGAAGGTCGGGGTCTTCGACAGTTTCACCGAATACGGGAACTGGTTCAGGCGAAGCTTCGGCATAAAGGACAGGCAGGCGCTGGACCTGTTTCATCAGACGGTCTCGATGAAATCCGTGGGCAACCTCACCGATTTCGTCAGGGACCACATGATAGAGCCGTTCCCGACGGAGTCAAGGATAGAGAAACTAATCGCCCATTTCGAGGATCTAAACAGGGCCCACGAGGCGGTCCTTAAGGCAAAAAGACAGATAGAGCAGTTAGAGCCCCTCGTGTCCAACTGGGAGAGACACGGCCAGATATCCATGTCAGTCCAGAACCTCAGAAACTGCCGGGAGGCCCTTCATCCATGGATAGCGAGCCAGAGGATAAAGCTTCTCAAGAAACGTATATCCTCCCTGGAGGAGGAGTTCTTAAGACATAAAGGAGCGGTCACGG
The DNA here is from genome assembly GCF_900177735.1 of Dethiosulfovibrio salsuginis. Classification (NCBI taxonomy): domain Bacteria; kingdom Thermotogati; phylum Synergistota; class Synergistia; order Synergistales; family Dethiosulfovibrionaceae; genus Dethiosulfovibrio; species Dethiosulfovibrio salsuginis. Next base: position 9,503 of record NZ_FXBB01000020.1, read on the forward strand.
AGCTAGAGGACCTCAAAAACACCCAGAAAAAGAGGGAAAGGGAGCTAAGGCTCAGCATAGCGGAGAGCGGAGGAGACCGCGTAGAGACCATCGGCGAGGAGATCCGAAGACTTCAGCAGGAGCTGGACCACCGGAAGAGACGGGAATCCAGATACGGTCAGCTTTTGGCGATCCTAGAGGAGGTCCTTCCCTCCAGCGGCGAGGATTTTCTAAAGCAGAGGTCTAATTTAGCCCAGATAAAGAAAAGATGCGAATCCTCCGAGGCCAGGATAAACAACGACCTGAACGAGATAGGGGTTCCGCTTTCCCGCGAGAGGGAGGAGCTCAAGGGACTGACCGCCGAGATAGGCGGCCTAAAGGCCCGTCGGAGCAATATAGACGAGAGACAGGTCTCGATTCGCAGGTCTATATGCAAGGCCCTAAACATCTCCGAGGAGGAGATGCCCTTCGTGGGAGAGCTCATACAGGTGAGGGAGGACCAGAGGGACTGGGAGGGAGCGGCGGAGAGGCTACTTAGAAACTTCGGTCTTTCCCTTTTGGTTCCCGATAGCCACTATCGTCAGGTCGAGGAGTTCGTGGACAGGACCCACCTAAAAGGCCGCCTGGTCTACTTCCACGTCAGAGAGGACGGCAGAAAGGGACAGCCGCAGATCCATCCCGACTCACTGGTGAACAAGCTACAGCTGAAGCCAAACTCGCCCTTTTACGGATGGCTGGACAGAGAGCTGGCCCATCGGTTCAACCTGATCTGCTGCGACAGTGCGGACCGATTCAGAAAAGAGCCGATGGCGGTAACCGCTGCAGGTCAGATTAAAACCCCCGGAGGACGACACGAAAAGGACGATAGGTTTGCCCTCAACGATAAAAGCAGATATGTCCTGGGATGGAGCAACGAAGAGAAGATAGCCGCGTTGGAGGAAAAGGCCCGTGGAAACACCTTACGCATAGCGGAGCTTTCGAGACGGATGGATTCCCTCAACTCCGAGAGATCGGAGCTTATGAATGCCCTCAAGGCCCTTTCAGGACTGGAGGAATACCGGGAATTTGGAGAGATAAACTGGCGACCTCTGAGCCTCTCCATATCGACGCTGGAGGAGGAGAGACGGACGTTGGAGGCCGCATCGGACCGCCTTCAGCTCCTGACCTCCCAGCTTTCGGAGCTTGAGCTGGAGATGGCGAAAACCGAGGAAAAGCTGGACCAAAGGAAGGATCGTCGGTCAAAGACGGAGGAAAAGATATCCAACGCGACAACCCAACTGAGGGAAGCGAGGGAGACCCTCTCCGATACCGATGACGGTTTGACTAAGTATTTCACCTCTCTGGAGGCTTTCCAGGTGGAAGCTACGGGGGATAAGGCCCTCACGGTAGAGACCTGTGAGACCAGAGAGCGGGCTTTGAGAGAGTGGCTTCAGGTCAAAATAGACGGGGAGGACAAAAAAATAGCCCGTCTAGGGGAGAGCATCGTAAAGGCCATGACCGAATACAGAAGGGAATGGCCCCTCGATACGAAGGACGTCGACTCAGACGTGGCCTCAGGCGGTGAGTTTCTCTCCATGCTCAAAGGTCTCAGGTCCGACGATCTACCTAGGTTCGAGGGACGGTTCAAGGAGCTTCTCAACGAGAACACTATCAGGGAGATAGCCAATTTCCAATCCCAGCTCAACCGGGAGAGGGAGACCATCAGGGAGAGAATAGATCAGATCAACAGATCGCTTACCCAGATAGACTACAACCCCGACAGATACATAAGGATAGAGGCTCAGCTGAGCCACGACGTCGACGTCAGGGATTTTCAGGCGGAGCTCAGGGCCTGCACCGAGGGAACCCTCACTGGATCGGAGGAAAACCAATACTCCGACGGCAAATTCCTCCAGGTCAAGCGAATCATAGAGAGGTTTAAGGGCAGGGAGAACTTCTCCGACCTGGACAGACGTTGGACCGCAAAAGTGACCGACGTCCGTAACTGGTTTGTGTTCGCCGCAAGCGAGAGGTGGAGACAGGACGACAGCGAGCACGAGCACTACGCCGACTCAGGGGGCAAATCGGGGGGGCAGAAGGAAAAGCTGGCCTACACCGTCCTGGCGGCAAGCCTTGCCTACCGTTTTGGCCTTGAGTGGGGAGCGGTCCGGTCCAAGTCTTTCCGCTTCGTTGTTATCGACGAAGCCTTCGGAAGGGGGTCCGACGAGTCGGCCCAGTACGGTCTACAGCTTTTCGAGAAACTGAACCTCCAGCTTTTGGTGGTCACGCCGATGCAGAAAATCCACATCATAGAGCCTTTCGTCTCCAACGTCGGATTCGTCCAGTCCGGCGAAGACCAGCGGTCGGTGCTGCTGAACATGACCATCCAGGAATACAGAGGCCAAAAGGAAGGGACATTGTCTTGAATTGGACTACGCCGGATCACCTGAGAAAACAGGTCCAAAAGCTGTGGGAAAAAGGTGCAATTCTTAGATCGATGGCAACAGAAGAGCCTCTATTTCCCCTAAAACTGGCTTTTAAAAAACCTACATCCCGAGAGCTAAGCGACGATTTCGACGACGTAAGGAAGTGGATCTCCCTCCTCGTCGAAAAGCAGGGAGCCTATAGGATAGAGTGGAAAACCGTGGAGCACAGGATCCTTGGCTGCAACTCTATTCCGTGGGAGATATGGATCGACAGCCTTGAGGACGGTCTTAGGATGATAGGCAAGGGGAAAGAGGCCAAAAGCTTCGCATCCCTTTTGGCCCTGACCAACGATAGAGATCCCTCTATCCTGCCATGGCTGGCCAGGAAGCCCCTCCAGGGGTTAGATCTGTGTGAGCATTGGACCGCTATCCTTGACGTTGTGGCCTGGCTTAAGGATAATCCCAAGCCGTCCATATACCTCAGACAGATAGACCTGCCGGGAATACACAGCAAGTTTATAGAGGCACACCGATTGGACCTAGGGGAGATCCTGGACCTGGCCCTGCCGGAGGAATCTATAGACAGACGATATACCGGTAAAAAAGGCTTCTGCGGTCGCTATGGTTTCAAGGAGAAGCCCCTCAGGGTTCGTTTCAGGATTTTAGACCAACAGCTGAGCCTTCCCTACGGAGGAGAGGACCAGGATATAACCGTCACGGAAAAAGCCTTCGCCTCTTTAAATTCGGACGTGACAAGGGTTTTCGTCGTTGAGAACGAGATAAACTTTCTGGCCTTCCCCCAGTTTCCCGGTGCCATGGTCATATTCGGCTCGGGATATGGGTTTGAAAATCTCTCTCAGGCCCACTGGCTCAAAAACAGGGAGGTCCACTACTGGGGCGATCTGGACACCCACGGTTTCGCCATTCTAAACCAGTTTAGGTCCGTCGTCCCCGACTGCCGTTCCCTCTTGATGGACGAAAAGACTCTGCTGGAACACCGAGATCTTTGGGGAGAGGAAATCACCCCCGAGAGGGGAGAGCTCTCCATGCTGACCGACGAGGAGCAAAGCCTATACCGCCGGCTCAACAGCGACCTCTGGGGAAAATCCATAAGGTTGGAGCAGGAGCGGATAGGGTTTAACCATCTGCGAGAGGCACTAGATCGGCTAAAGCAAAAAAAGAGCATCCAACACCGCCAATATTTTGACTAATCACCTTTCTAGAGGTATAATGACTAACCAGAAAATATCTCCGAGGGGGGAATAGCCTTGAAATATATCAAGAAGCTTGGTTTGTCGTTTTTGTTGGTCTGTATAGTAGCTGGGAGCGTCTTCGCGGTGGGGGTGGACGATATCCGCTTCATGACCGAGGAATTCCCGCCCTACAACATGAAGGACGAAGATGGAGTAGCTTCGGGCATAGCGGTAGACGTCCTGGCGGAGATGTTAAAGAGGGTCGGGTCCTCTAAGACCGCCAAGGATGTAGAGGTCCTCCCATGGGCTAGGGGATACAACGAGGTTCAGTCGACCCCTAACACCTGTCTTTTCAGCATGACCTACACCGAGGAGAGAAAACCCATGTTCAACTGGGTCGGGCCAATATCAGCGTCCAGAATCGCAGTCATAGCCCTGAAGAGCAAGGGCATAAAGGTGGCCTCCGATGCGGATTTGGTGGGGCTCTCTGCCGGGGTCGTCAAGGACGATGTCGCCGATTCTCTGGCACAGAAGGCAGGAATGACCAAGATCGAGGGAATAGCCAACAATCTACTGAACATCAAAAAGCTCAACTCCGACAGGATAGACGTTTTGATCTACGAGGAGAGCGTGGCCAACTGGCAGCTTAAGGATATGAACCTAAACCCCGGAGACTACGAGACGGTCTACGTCCTGAGCGAGAGCCACCTTTACTACGCCTTCCACAAAGACACCGATCAGGCCCTGATAGACCAGCTTCAGAAGGTCCTGGACGATATGAAGACCGATGGAACGTACCAGGCCATAGTGGATAAATACCTCAAATAGGGCGAAAAAATGAACGGGAACACCTCGGCAAATAGAGGTGTTCCCGTTCATTTATACAGAGGGAGCCGATGCCACCTGGGGCTCTTCTATCGGTAGCTCCTCCTCCCTGGCGAAGGGCAGCAGAGCCCCAGCTAAGGCGGTCAGAGGAGCGACGGTTATCAGGCCGAAGCTTCCGACCATGGTGTGAAGTATCTCTGCTGCAACGTAGTTTAGGTTCAATATGTTCGCCATGGGAATCCCTCTGGCCATGAAGGTCATCATCATGGTCATGTAGCCTCCCGAGTAGGCCAGAAGCAGGGTTGTCGTCATGGTCCCTATGACCGCCCTTGCTACCTTTAGGCCGGAGCGAAATAGCTGCCACCTTCCGATGTCGGGCCTATGGGACTTTATCTCCTCTATGGACGCAGATATGTCCATAGCAATGTCCATCACAGCACCGGAGGAGGCTATGAATATCCCCGCTAGAAATATCCTGGTCAGGTCCAGATGGGGGAATCCCGAGTAGAGCAGGGTCTCGGAAAAAGGCCTGACCGCCCCGTGGACCGAAAAGGGGCCGGAGAAGAGCAGGGCGAGGACGCAGGTCAAGGCAAGGCCGGCCATGGATCCCAGCCACGCGACGAAGCCCCTTCTGGTGAACCCTGCGACCAAAAAAACTATGGCGAATGTCATGGCTGAAACCGACAGCAACGCCACCGGTATGGGATCCATCCCCTTGAGGAAAAGGGGTATCATGACCTTCCATATAGTCAGTGCGGAGAAGACGAAGGAGACCATGGCCTTTATTCCGGTGGCCCCTCCCACGACAGACAGGGCTACGGCGAACAGGGCGAGGAGGGCGAGCTGTATCCCAAGTCTGTTGTGCCCCGACATATTGACCCTGACCGGCTGTCCGTCCTTAACCGACACGTCCAGCAACACGCTTTCGCCGGGAGAGTAAAAGCTGTCCAGCTCCAACTTTCCCGACAATAGGTTGGAAGCCTCAAGGGTCTTCCCCTCGAACTGCCCTTTCTCGGCAAGGACGTACACCACCTGGATCCCGGTCCTGATTATTCCCGAACGAACCACCATAGAGTCGTCGGTGGAGACGACGTTACCTTTGACCATCGTGGATCCCTTCCCAAGCCGATCCTCAAACCCGGTTGGCAAATTCCAAAGCAGGACACAGAGCAACCCTACGATAACGGTGAACAGAACGTCCTGTCTTGACGTTCCCTCCATAAACCACCTGCTGAACATCTATAACCTCTCCTTTTGGACGATATATATTATTAAATCCCGAGGAGGGCTTTAAAGCTCTCCTCGGGATCTCGGATTAAGCTACTGAGAGCTTACAGTCCCATCGCTGACGCCATCTTGTGATAGATATCGGTGTTGTCGTAGTATCCGTTAAAGGAATCCTGGGCGACCCCTGCGGCACTCACAGGAACCGGAACCCCGGTGTGGGCGTAGCTGGTCCAGGAGATGCCCGCCTGACGGTTGAGAAGATGGGTCAGGGCCATGGAGAAGGGCTCATATCCACCGTAGAGCAAAAAGGATTCCTGATCCTTGCTCCTATCGTCTTTACCCTTCATGCTCTCGGAGAAGGCCCTCTTTAACTCGGCCACGTCGGACTGAGAAAGCTCCTCCATCTTGAGGCCAAAGGCCGACTCCACCTGAGGGAAGAACTCCTCCATGGAGCCCTTGCCGTCGGTGCTTTTTCTGTAGGAGGATATTAGCAGGTCGAAATCCTCGTAAGAGACCGTCTGTCCGTCCAGTTTCTGGAAGAACGTGTCGTACTTGGTCCCGGCAAAGCCGATGGACAATCCACCTGTCTCGTGGTCGCCTGTTACGACAACAAGCGTCTCATCGGGATGGGCATTGTAGAAATCCAAAGCCACCTGCACCGCTTGGTCGAAGGCTATGGTGTCCCTTATAGAGGAGACCGCGTCGTTGGCGTGGCAGGCCCAGTCGATTTTGCCTCCCTCGACCATCATGAAGAAGCCGTCGGGGTTATCGAGAAGCTCGACCCCTTTAGCGGTAAACTCCGCAAGGGAGATTGAATCGTCTCTCCTGTCTATCTCGTAGGGGAGGGATTTGCCGCCTTTGAGGACCGGGTTCACCGCCACGACCTTGCCGTCGGCAGGAGAGAGCTTCCTGAATCCCTCCATGTCCTCCACAAAGGTGTAACCTGCTCCCTTTATTATCTCCACCACATCGGGCTGATCGCCCTTTTTGCCCTTGGGCTTGTTGAAGCCGCCTCCGGCGAAGTACTCAAAACCGCTCTCAGGAAGCTGTAAAGCCAGCTCGTAGTAATCCTTTCTGCTGGGCCTATGGGCGTAAAAAGAAGCAGGGGTGGCGTGCTCTATGGACACCGAGGAGACTATGCCCACCTTCATACCCTTTTTGTGGGCCTTCTGGGCGATGGTCTCGTAGGAGACGGTCCCGGTGGGATCCATGGCGATAACCCCAGAGGCGGTCTTATTTCCCGTGGCAAGGGCGGTCCCTGCCGCTGCCGAGTCGGTTATTATAGAGTGGGTCGAGTAGGTCGTGGACATCCCCTGAATGGGCATCGTGCTCATCGCCAGTTTCACGATGCCCATTCAGGGGATGTCCAGCCTTGCTGGCCAGGTATATCTCCGCCGCGTTTCTCTGGGTAAGGGACATTCCGTCACCTACCATAAAGAAGACGTACTTAGCCGTCTGTGCCGATGCCCCCGCCGCCAACATAATCACTAGAACAAAAGCCGCCATGAACCTCGTCGCCGATCTTGTAGATCTGGATAAATTCACCTGAGATCACCTCAAAGTAAGGATTTGCCCCCTCAACGGGACACCCGTATTCTGGACCATGTAGGTAACGGAGGGGTTTAGACTAGGTAGCTACTCCGTAAAATCCTGTAAAAGGGGAAAAAGCCTAGTTCCAGAGGCATCCTGAGTTTAGGCGATCTATGATAAGATCTTTTTTGTTTCCTATACTGCATAGTATATCTAATCTCAGGCACACAGTAGCAATTATCGTCAACAACCTTAAAAGGAGGTCATAATTTCATGTTTTTTCGCACTATCACGAGAGGCTTTTATATTTCATTAATAACCTTGCTATGGGTTTCTTCCTCCTATGCGACCTCTTTGGACATATCCGTCCCCGAGGGGGATCAGCTATCCCGGATGCTTTACGAGGTGGAGATAGCAGGAAAATCGGCGGAGCGAGAGATAGGAAAATTACCTAGCCTGATCAACGAAGAGAGGCTAAAGATAGCGGAAGAGATGGATCTATGGGCGGAGTCGGAGCTAAAGGCCCTGGTCGAGGACCATCATCGTAAGGTCTGGCAGGCTCTGGAGGACACCCATCTTCCCGACGATCTGAGCACCATGGCGGTGTGGTGGGAGCAGCTGAAGGCGGGGGTTATGGCGAAGGAGGACCTTGAGCAAACGGTCCAGGTGTTTCTGAGCAGAGCTGACCGTAGGGTAGCACAGGTCTCCGAGCCATTTCAGGCAAATATGTTAAGGAGCCTGGAAAACCGCTCCCAGGCTCTATTGCTTCAGTCCATGGAGGAGATCCGTCGCCCATTCCTGGAGGTAATAAGGACCAACCTACCCATATACAATCATATTCCCCTTCCACCGGTATCTGGATCGGTTGTCTCCAAGATGGTCGCGGAAAAAAGAGGAGATCTAGGCAGATTGTCCTCCGCTGCTGTGTTAGGCCTAGGAGCGATCCTCGCCCTGATGGGCAGCAGGATCATGAAAAAACTGATGGCCAAGGTCATGGTCAAAGTTGGAGGAAAGGTAGTCAGTAAAGTCGTCCCCATAATCGGGTGGATCCTTCTGGCCCTCGAGGGATTTCAGATGGCCCAGGCCAAGGCGACCTTGGAGGAAGAGCTGAGAAAGGCCTTCTTCCTGGAGTACAAATCCTCCGTGACAGTGCAGTCCATATGGTTCGACAGCCCTGACGGAAACTCACCCTCCCTCAGGCAGGAGATGAATCGCAACGTAGAGTCTATGCTGTCCGACTGGCAGAGAATCTGTCACAACGAGGCGACGAATATGATTCAGAGCGCTCAGGTTCTGGCGTCGTCGGAAAAATTCAGGGAAAACGTCTCCAGAGAGCTGGACAAGGGCACAAATTTCCAGGCCCTGTCGGACAGGATGAAAATCCTCTGGGAGGTATTCGGCACCCTGGTGGCGGATCAGTCGATGGAGTTCTTCGAGGCGGCCCTGCTGGAAGCTCCGGACAGAGGGGAGTTAAGGACCTTGGCCAGGTCAAAGGGAGCCAAGTTCGTCTACCTGTACGGAAAGTACGGCAAAGACTATCTGGAGGCGGTCCACAAGATCGGACTGGAGAACTACCTTTCCGCCGACTGGAGCTCCACCGACCTTGACTGGGTTCTGTTAAACCGTAGACTTAGCTATCTCCCCGATCTAAAAGGCAACAGGACCGCCGCAAAGGGACTGTGGATACTGGTGTCAAACGACGCCCCTGTGGAGGGATTTTCTCCGGCCTCTCTGAGCAGAATAGCCGCTAAGGAGGATCTCTTTTTGATGCTCTGGCGAATCCTTGCCCCTGACGTCCAAAAGGTGGAGTCTTTTTTCAGGAACGATGGAGTGATGGAAAAAGTCCGTTTCTCCATGGATAAATATCCGTCGGTGGCCCCAGAGTTCATCCTAAGTCTGGGCGTAGAGTTCTGGTCAACATGGAGCGATCGCGATATAGGATCTTTGCTGGAGATAGGGGAGTATCGGCTCAAGTCCGGGCTCTCAGGGAAAGACATAGTGGTATCCCTGGAGGACCGGGCAAGTTTGATAGAGGTCTATCAAAAGGCTGGAGAAGACGGCCTTGAGCTGTGGCACATCTACGTTGTCAAAGGTTCGGGAGAGATAGGCCGGTCGGAGGCCCTAAACGGAGTGGCGCTGCTGGCTAAAGGCTATCCTTTGAAGGACCTAAAGGAAAAGGACGGGCTTCACTTCGCCCTTTGGTGTGAGAGAATACCCTTTATAGGGAGATACGTTTTCCTCATGCTAAAAGGGCTGGGTTGGATACCTCGCTTCATAATACTGCTTGGACTTCCTATAGGGATAGGTCTTTACCTGTGGAACAGGATACGCTACCTTAAAAGGCCACCAGCGGTGAAGGTGGTAGAGGTTGAAAAGAAAGAAAAATAGGTACAGGTAGTGCTGTGGATAGTTTTTTCTCCACAGCACTCTTTAGAGCACCTCTAGAAACTCTAATCCTCGGAGAGATCGTTCCGACGGAGCCCAGAGCCCGTATACTCGACATGCCGTAGTGTGTAGTACGAATGGGGCGACAGGACGTCGCCCCAAGCCGAGGGGGCACAGGACGTGCCCTCCGAGGGGGTTCGTACGAAACAGGCAGGTCGAGTATACGGTTGGTCCAGGGCGTAGGCGGAATGGTCTCTTCGAGGGGACTCGAAAGTGAGTTTTTAGAGGTTCCCTTTATTTACTCGTCGCCAGGACAGTCCTTTGCCTCGAGAACCTGATTCATGCCGTATATGAGGTGCTTTTCCATCCCATCTTTAGCCTCTACCACCTTACCTGAGGAGATAAGTTCGGCTATTTTACGATGCTCGTTAAGCATATGCTCCCATCTATCGGATGAAAGCACCAGGTAGGAATATCTCTGGGTAAAGATCTCGGTCCTGATAGCGTTCAAGAGTTTTATCAAAACCGTATTACCAGCTATCTCGGCTATTTTTTCATGAAACTCAAACTGCAATTCTATGTTTTTCTCGACAAGAGAATTTTCTTTCCCTCTAAGCTTATACTGTTCCTTAACTATTTCCATCAACTCTTGAGCTTTTTCGGGGGTTATTCGCTCCGCCGCCCAAGCGGCAATCTGAGCCTCCAGAAGAATTCTGACCTGCATCAGCTCCAAAAAACGTTCCTTTGACGCCGTTGGGTTGCTTATCATCTCGATAAGCTCTGTGTTGTTTATTCGCGCGAGGGCATTGGGTTGAATGTATGTTCCCATTCCCGGTCTGGATTCAAGAACCCCAAACAGGGCCAGTGCCTTTAGAGCCTCTCTGACGCTGTTCCGGCTGACGGCAAATTGTTGAGCTAAGGATGTCTCGCTAGGTATTTTTTCACCTGGGAGCCAGCTTCCCCCCTTTATAAGAGCTATCATCTGGTCCAATACGTCCTCGTAAATGGCGGATCTATTGATAGGTTTTATCACACTTTCCATGATGGTCATCACTCCTTGTTGGACAACCATATTGTAGCATGTTTCTACCGCAATATCCCATCCCAAGTGAATATAATCACTCAGATAATATGCAGTATACTTGCTTGACCGAATGATCTGAATGATCTACAATGTCAAATGTCCAACAACCAACCGTACTACATTTAAACGACACCGAGAGGAGGAGTTCCCTTGCACCCAGAGAGTAAAACAACCTTTTTTATCGACAAATTCTTTAGAATCGCCCTTTCTTTTCTGATGATCACCGTAACCGTAATGATCTTTATCCAGGTGCTACTGCGCTACGTCTTCAGAGCCCCACTTATGGGAATAGAGGAGTTACTGGTGTTCCCCGCTATATGGCTTTATTTTTTAGGAGGGGCTAACGCATCCAGAGAAGGCACCCAGATAGTGGCTCGAGTGCTAGAGGTTTTCATGAAGAGCAAGAAAAAAGTGTTTTTAGTCAGGACAGTAGGTTCGTCTTTAGGTTTTATCGTCTCAAGCTGGCTAGGTTGGTGGTCCTACGACTATCTCCGTTACTGTCTAAGGGTATCGAAGGAGAGTCCGACTCTCTACGTTCCGATGATATACGTCGAGTCCGCCGTATTCGTAGGGACGATCCTTATGGCCATATATACCCTTCGACAGGTCGTAAAGGACTACCTCGAATATCGAAACTCCTCTGACGACGAATTATTTAACCCCGAACCCTGTGGAGCGGAACTACCCTCTGTGAAGATAGAAGGAGTTGATCACCAATGATCGGTGTAACAGTAGCGTCCCTGGTAGTGCTTGTCGTCCTATTGACCTTTGGTGTCCCACTTCCTTTCTGTTTTGGTGGCTCTTTGATGATAATGAACATCTTCGGCGGGGTAACCATGAAAGGGATGATGATGTGGGGGTTCAACCAGCTGTCTAACCCGGTTCTTCTGTGCATCCCGTTGTTCGTATTCGCCGGATCCCTTATGAGCGAAAGCGGCATAGCCAAGTCATTACTTCACTTCGTTAACGTTTTCGTCGGGAGAATAAGAGGGGGACTAGGGGTCGTAGCGTCGATCAGCTGTGCGATTATCGGAGCAATTTCCGGCAGTGGGCTAACGGGAGTCGCGGCGACAGGGCCGATTCTCATCCCTCAGATGGAAAAGATGGGTTATCCAAGAGGTTATGCTACCGCCCTTGTGACTAACTCCTCAATTTTGGGATTGTTGATCCCTCCAAGCGTCACCATGATCGTATACGGCTGGGTGACGGAAACATCCATTCTGGCCTGTTTTCTGGCGACAGTAGGGCCAGGGTTGCTTATAACCGCTCTCTTCGCCGTCGTTAACATGGTATGGGCCAGACGTTTTCCCTTGAAACTGGAGCCTAAGATGGAGAGAGCTGAAAAGATAAGGGAGGTAGGCAAAAGGACCTGGGCCGCCATCCCAGCTTTGATGATGCCTGTGATAGTTCTAGGCGGAATATACGGAGGGATAATGACTCCGACCGAAGCCGCCGCTGTGGCAGTCGTCTACTCCGTACCAGTAGGTTTTTTCGTCTATAAAGGGCTGACTTTAAAGGAATTTTACTCTGTAGCTAAAGAGTCGGCCACATCGGTAGGGGCAATTATGGTGATGATCGTTTTCAGCCTTATGCTGAGCCAGACCTTCGTCCGGCTTCAGGTTCCTCAGGAGATAGTAAAAGCTATCTTCGGTGTCACTCAGGACAAGGTGCTTTTGCTGGTACTTATCAACTTTCTGCTGTTTTTTATCGGCATGATAGTAAACGACATCACAGGAATCATACTTACCGCACCTCTTCTGCTTCCATTGGTTCAGGCGATCGGCATAGATCCTATCCAGTTTGCCGCGATTATCGGGGTCAACTTGGCCATGGGTGGAGTCACCCCGCCATACGCCAGCATACTCTATCTGGGAATGAGAATAGGAAAGGTAGAGTTCACCGAGATACTGAAACCAGCGATGATTTTATTGGTCCTTGGATACGTTCCAGTGGTTTTCCTGACGTCTTTCTGGCCCGACCTATCGTTGTTTTTACCTAGATTGATGGGATTTGTTCAATAAAAGCACCAAAAAAATGAGGAGGGATGTATTGTGAAAAAGTTACTGTTAGGGGCTGCCTTATGTCTGATTGGACTCTTTAATCTATCGGACACGGCTTCCGCCAAAAACGTCGTCTGGAAGCTGTCTCACGTAAGACCGGAGGGAACCACCGTCGACAAGGATCTCAGGGCCTTCGCAAGCAGGGTAAGCGAGCTAACTGAGGGAAGGGTCGATATTCAGATTTACCCCGCAAATCAGCTAGGGGACTACACCGTAGTCCACGAGAGCGTCAGCGTAGGAGCCGTCGAGATGGCCTGTCAGCCTCCAGCGGTGGCGGCGGACAAGAGGCTTCAGATTCTGTGGTTCCCCTACATAGTTGAGAGCTGGGATCAGGCCCGTAAAAACTTCGTTTCATCGTCGGAGTTTATGAAGGTCGCCGAGGATCTTCTAGCCAAACAGGACATAAAGCTACTGGCAACATACCCAGTGTATTTTGGGGGAATCGCTACCAAAAAAGAGCCTGTTGAGCCAGGTAACCCGGACGTGAAGAAAAACCTGAAAGTCAGAGTTCCTCCGATGAAGTCATTCCAGCTGCTAGCTAACGCTCTCGGATATCAAGCCACTCCATTGCCCTTTTCCGAGGCCTTTACCGCTATTCAGACGGGGATAGTCGACGGAGTTATCGGATCAGGGGCGGAAGGATATTACGCTAACTTCAGAGATGTCATAGAGAACTACATACCGGTGAACACCCATTTCGAGTGTTGGTATCTATACGTGAACATGGAAACCTGGTCTTCTATGAGCGAGTCCGATCGGGAACTTATCTCCAAGGCAGCGGAGGAGTTTGAGAGTGCCAGGCTTGTGAACGCAGAGAAAGAGCAAGGGGAAAACGAGGACAAGCTCGCAAAATACGGCATCAAAGTCATATCCGTAACAGACGAACAGATCGACTTAATGGCCACTAAAACCCAGAACGAGGTCTGGCCCCAGATCAAGAAGGACTTAGGAGAGAAATGGGCAGATGAAGTTCTGTCGAAAATAGTCAAGTAAGCAGGTAGTTTCAAAAAAGAGGGAGAGGTTCCCCGACCAAGGATCTCCTCTCCCTCACCGCGATGGTGCTTGACACGATAAGGTCAGTATAGCATTTATCGATCTTTTTGTGGCGCTCCATCGTCGATAAAAAAGGCTACATCGTATACCCCATACGAATATCGACGATCAGGAAGTGATTACGATGGAAACAAAGCGTTTTGCCGTATTAGGAAGCGGCAACGGTGCCCGGGCTTTCTGCGCTCAAATAGCGGCCAAGGGATACCAAGTAGCTATGTGGGAGCCTCTTGAGGCGACGGAAGATTATCTTAAGCTAAAGGATAATCCTGAGATGTTTTTAAGCGGAGACATCAATTTAGGCGGCAAATTGTCGTTGGTGACGATGGATATCTCCGAGGCGATGGAAGGGGCCGACGTTATACTGGTCGTGGTTCCGTCCTTCGCACACGAGCCTATTTTCAAGAAGATGATACCGAATCTCCAGGATGGCCAACATATAGTCATGGTTCCTGGGAACTTCTCCGGATTTAGGCTTAAGAAAATGATGAAAAAAATGGGAGTTTCAAAGGAAATCTCGATCTCCGGCACGACGTCCATGCCCTATGCCTGTCGAATATCGAGCTACAACACCGTATCCATTTACAAGAAAAAATTTGCCATGAAACTGGGGACCTCTCCTGTATCCCAAAATACCGAGGTCCTGAATATCCTTAACAACGTTTTTAAAGGTTACGTTAACTTCATAGCCGCCGAGTCTCTCCTTGAGGTCGACCTGGACAACCCTAACTACGTGGTCCATCCTTTCCCCGTCCTGTTCAATTTTGGGGATATAGAGAAAAATGGCTCTACCTATAGGCACTATATCGACGGCATAACCCCTATGATATCCGAGTTTATGGAGCGAATGGACGAGGAGAGGCTCATGATAGGTAAGACTTTAGGGCTCACCCTCCAGGACTGTCTCTCTCAGCTGAAGATGTACTACGGGGAGAACCAATCGAAGAACATATACGAGTTCGTCCATAGCCCAGAATCACCTTATTTCGACCTAGTCGGTCAAAACGTGAAAGGTAGATACCTGACCGAGGACGTCCCAGGGGTGGTCTTGCCGGCCAAGCTACTAGCGGAAAAAGCGGGAGTAAAGGCCCCTATAGCTGACCTAGTGGTGGAGACGACGTCGTTCGTCCATAACGTCGACTATCTATCGAAAGGAACTACCTTAGAGACACTGGGGATAGAGGATAAAAATATCGAAGAGATAAAAGCCCTGGCGTTATAGTAAAAGCGATGGTCCTGCTCTTATAGGAGCAGGACCATCGCTTTTTAGGGGATTTTCAACTCTCGTTCCGTGGCCTCCCACTCTTTCATGAATTCGTTATACTTATCCTCCAGCAAAGCCTTTCCGACGTCCTCCACTACCATCCGCTCCATCTCTGCCGCCATAGTCGCCATACCTGGCAGACTGCCGCTCAGAGCCGCTCCTTTAAGCCTGTGAAGCTGAAGCTTCAAGGATTTACGATCGTCAGAACGGGTCGAAGAACCGATGGATTCAACCTGCGCTGAGATGTCCTTTTTCATGAGCAGAATAATTTCACAGGCATCGTCGGCTCCGCAACGGTCTATCAACTGCTTTTTGTCGAAATGGACCGCCGAAGCTTGAACTTCGGTACCTTCGAAGGACGCCGAGCGGTAGCCCAATGCCTTTTGCAGTTTTTTGACCTCAATGGGTTTGGTCAGGAAATCGTCCATTCCAGCCTCCTTGCATCGTTCCATCTCGTCTTTTAGCACTCCTGCGGTCAAAGCGATGATAGGCACGTGCATTCCTGATATTCTTTCCAGTTCCCGAATCGCCTTTGTCGCCTCCAGACCGTCCATTTCGGGCATATGGATATCCATCAATATTATATCGGGAGGGCTCTCCCTGTATTTATCCAGTGCGACCGCCCCGTTTTCCGCCTCTACCACCGTCACTCCCGGCACTACGCGGTTCAGCAGCGACTTAGTAAGCAACATGTTCATAGACACGTCTTCGGCGACCAGTACAACGATGCCATTTCGACCTGTTAGGATAGACCCATCCTGTCGCTGAGTTCCATCGGGCTCCTGTAAGCCCTCTTCCAAATCGTCGGGGACCTGTGCATACTGTGCTACAAGGTCAAGGGAAAAGGTCGTCCCTTCCCCATAAACGCTGTCGAGCTGGATGGTACTGCCCATTTTTTGGGCGATCATCTCGGAGATAACCAGGCCAAGGCCTGTACCGCCAAATTTCCGAGTGGTCGAGCTGTCCGCCTGGGAGAACGCCTTGAAAAGCCTTTCCCTCTGCTCATCTGCGATGCCTATGCCGGTATCACGAACGAAGAACGAAAACACCCCTCGATCGCCACCTAGGGGCCTGTGGCGGACTTCCAGTGTCACCTCTCCCTTTTCGGTGAACTTAACCCCGTTGCTCAACAGGTTGATGAGCACCTGCTTGAGGCGTATGGGATCGACCATGGCGAACGGCGGCATAGAGGGATCCACGTTAAGCGACACTTCAAGGTTCTTTTTCCCAGCAGGATATCGGACTATGTCCACGCAGTTTTTTAACAATCCGACCATATCGGTTGGGACCATTTCAAGCTCTATCATGCCAGCCTCAATCTTGGAAAAATCGAGGATATCGTTGATGATCCCCAGCAACGTATGACCGGACACGTTGGCGTTTTCCACGTACTCCTTTTGGATCGGAGAGAGAGGTGTGCTTCTCAGCAGGTCCGTAAAACCGATAACTCCGTTGAGAGGCGTACGGATCTCGTGGCTCATGTTGGCGAGAAACTCCGACTTAGCTTTATTGGCGGACTCGGCCTCCTCTTTCGCCGAGCGCAGCTCCTCCACTGCCTTTTGATGCTCGGTAATATCCCTGCTGATGCCGAAAATCCCGTTCACGGCGTTATTCTCGTCGAAAACGGGCCACTTGTTGATCTGGACGTATCCCAACTCACCGTTAGCTAAGTAGTAGGGATTTATTTTGTTTAGAAGGGGCTTTCCCTCCTCGATAACCGGCTTTTCTTCCTCGTTGTAGATCGTGGCGGTGTCGTGAGGGAACACCTCGAAGTCGTGCTTTCCGATCATATCCTTCCAGTCGTCGTGGCCGGTTATATCCGCCAGTGTCTGGCTACAGAAGATAAATCTGCTGTCACTGTCTTTAAAGTAGATAAAGTCGGTCGTCTGTCTTAAAAATATCTCAAGGCTGCTGACTAAGAGGCTGTGCTCGCTCTCCGTCCTCTCCAGTCTGTTGAGCAAAAACACGATGAGTCCCGTAAAGGCTAGCAATATAGAGGCAACGGTCAGGTAGATCCAAATCGTAGGATCGGAGAGCGAAGAGAATTGACTCCATCCTGTGGAAGGTATCGCCCCGATCTGCCAACTTCCGTAGGGGAGCTCTATGGAAAAGACGATAGGGCTATGGTCGAAGACCGACGGATCTCCCCAGAATACATCTCCATCTGCCCCCAAGCCATCTTTCCCTTTTATGGCGACGCTCAGCCCATCGTGATCATCTCCCAGCCCTGCTCCGGTAAAAAGAGCCTCGCAGTCGATCACCACCGAGGCCAAGCCCCAGAACTCCTCCGCCTTCGATTCTTCGTCCTTTACGGAGAGGGGGATACGGGCGACAAGACCCCTTCCACCCTGCACGAGATCGAGGGGACCGGCGAGGACTATTTTGTCGAGTCTCCTGGCCAGGTCGACCGCCTCGAACTGGTCCGGGAGGGTCCTATAATCCAATCCCACTGCCGCTTCGTTTCCTTCGATCGGGTACATGAACCGAATGATCATGTCTCTGGCGAGGCCGATGTTCCGCAAGTCGTGATCCCCTCTGAACTGCACCTCCATAGCACGGGCGAAATCCTCCTGGGTCAGATCGGGATTCATGGCCACAAGAGCTTCAACCGCAACAACCTTGTATATGTTAGAATCTATGCGATATTTAAGGGACTCGCCTAGAGCGTTTAGTGCCTGCTGAGCTCTATCGACCTCCTGCCACCTGTGTCGTTCCGATTCTAGGCGGATGAGCAGAACCCCTGTCAGTATGAAAGCTACCGCAAGCACAGTGAGGAGGATAGTGCCCAAAGTAGTGAGGTTTTTCGAGGACAGCTTAGCTGAGACGACGCTGGGTTTACCGCCGTTCTGGTGGGGGCGACTATCAGAGGCATCAGCGGTAATCTTCATAGAAGGCTCCTCTCGTTTAGAAATAGATATTTAATCAAACAAAACAAAGGGCTCTCGAACAACACGCTAATTTCCTATATTCTTAATATATAACATAATTTATCTGTTTTTACAAGCACAGCCCTGAAGAGGACCGGTAAAAACCATAGCGTTATAGGGCACCTCTAAAAACTCTGATCCTCGGAGAGACCGTTCCAACGGAGCCCACTTGAGCCCGTATACTCGACATGCCGTCGTGTAGTCGAATGGGGCGACAGGACGTCGCCCCAAGCCGAGGGGGCACAGGACGAGCCCTCCGAGGCGGTTCGTACGGAACAGGCAGGTCGAGTATACGATTGGGCCAGGGCGTAGGCGGGACGGTCTCTTCGAGGGAGCTCAAAGGTGAGTTTTTAGAGATGCCTTATAGTAAAATAAGATAGCCTGCCTTTTGAAGGACAGGACTATCTTATTTTTTAGTCAAGAAAGGTGGTCACTATGAGTACCTTCCCAATCATGACGGTGGACGTGTTTCCCGGCAGGGACACCGAGTTTGTGGGGTCCGTCACCGCCTGTTGCTGCCTGTCCAAGTCGGTGGTTCAGGACATATCCTCCAACATAAGAAACTGGACCGTAGGGGGAGAGCTTCCCAGGTACACCGAGATGATAAACCAGGCGGTAGATATCGTCATGGACAGGATAGGGGAAAAGGCCAGAGAAATAGGGGCCGATGGCGTGGTAGGGCTGAGGTTATCCACCACCGCCGTATCAGCTGGGGCAGCGGAGATAGTGGCCTACGGCACGGCGGTTAGGTTCATAGATTCAGACAGTAAGAGCCCCACTTAAGAAGGTCGTCAAGGTGGTTGGAGACAACCGACTTGAGGATGTCCATATCCATCCTCTGGTAATCATGAATAGCTATGTTTCTGAACCCAACCATACTCTGAAGCCTTTTTGACAGATCTCGGTCCATCCCCTCGGACTGCTGAATCATGACAAAGTTTTCCCGACTCTCCCTGGGAAGCCCCAGTCCCTTTATAGCCACCACGTGGGCCGCCATATCTATGGCGGCCTGTATGGCTCTTTGGAGGTTCAAGATCACTATATCCTGGACGTCCCACTCATCGAGCCGGTCCATATCCCCCTCGGTAACTTTGTGTATCCTGTCGATACATCGTTTTATGGTAGCGGCTTTGGCTAATAAAACGTCGTCCTTCACGAGAAAAACCCCACCAACTTTTCCTCCGCTTCTTTGCGGATTATTTTTATATCCTCGTACATAGATACGGTTTTTGCGAAAAAAGCTCGGTATGTCTTGTCGTCCATCTTTACCGGAATCCCATTTTGCAGCACTTCCATGGAGATTATCGGGTCAATATCGTTCAGTACGACGAGATCGACCATTTTTCCACTTAAGCTCTCCAACTCATCTTTGATCGATTTGTCCCCACCACAGAGCGGATATTTCATATATACGGCCACGTCCAGGTCGCTGTCCTCCTTAGCCCTCCCTGATGCGTAAGATCCGAAAACGAAGGCGAGTAAAACATCCTCTCTGTGGCCCATATAGGCTCTCACCTTGTCTATCATTTTGTCTTCCTCCTCAGCTCCAGGATCTTGTCCGTGGCCTTAAGGCCCGATCCGCTGAGAAACACCGCCGTCGTCTCTCCCTCCGATATAGCGCCCGACTCGATCAGCTTTGATACCCCTGGAACAACAACCGCGCTGGTCGGCTCGACGTAGACCCCACAGGAGGACAGCCGAAAAAGGCCCTCCACGATGGAATTCTCGTCCACCGCCACAGCGGATCCCTTAGATCCCCTGATGGCCTCAAGAACCTCCTCGCCCCTTAGAGGCTGGGAAGAACTGATTCCCTCCGCCACTGTCTCTATCTTGTCTATGCTAACAGGACTGCCCAGCCCCCTTTCGTAGGCCCTTACGATGGGGGCGCAGTTTTCCGCCTGTACACCGTGTAGCTTGGGCATGTGGTCTATTAGACCTGCCTCCAAAAGCTCGGAGAAGGCCCTGTAGGCACCTAAAACCAGGCTCCCCTGACCCAGAGGGACCACTAGGTTATCGGGCACGGACCATCCCATCTGTTCCCATATCTCGTAGGCGAAGGTCTTGACTCCCTCGACAAACCAGGGGCTCCAGTTGTGGCTGCCGTAAAACGTCGACCTCGCCCCCTCCAGAGCGGCGGCGGAGGTGTCCTCCCTGGTCCCTGGAACCTTGACCAGCTCCGCTCCGGCACTCTCTATCTGGACGCATTTTCCGGCGGAGGTGTAGTGAGGGACGAAGATACGGCAATTCAGCCCTCCTCTAGCGCAATAGGAGGCCATAGATGCCCCGGCGTTTCCCGATGAGTCCTCTATCAGGGAGGTTACGCCGTTCTCCCTGAGTTTTGTGGTCAACACCGATATTCCTCGGTCCTTGTAGGAGCCCGTGGGGCAGAGGTAATCCAACTTTAGGAGGACCTCTCCTGTTCCAATGTCGGCTTTCACCAGAGGGGTCACCCCCTCTCCCATGGATATGACCTCCGGGCCCACCGGTATAACGGAACGGTATCGCCACATAGATAGGGGGCCTGACCTAATCGACTCCCTGGAGATCTCCAGGGGCCTTTCCCTGAAATAGGTGAGATATCCTCCACAGTTACACCGCCATAGGGAACAGTCGTCCTTATAGGTTCTGTCGCAGGCTCTACACTTCAACATGTTTCACTCCGCCTCCTTGGCTCCGTAAAATCCCTGTATCAGGTAGATACATCCCAGCATTATGGCCAGGTCCGCCACGTTTACGTACAGCCCTCCGGGCCAGAAAGGGACAGGTATGTAGTCCATAACCGAACCGTACAGAAGCCTGTCCATGAGGTTCCCCAGAGCACCTCCCCAGAGCATTATTATCCCCGATCTGGTGTAGGCCGATTTTTCATATACCATAGCCGAAAGGATCGACAGGGCGACGAACCCAATGCCCACCGCCAGACTCGATCGGTCTCCGAAAGAGGAGAAGGCGACCCCCTGGTTCCACACCGCCGGAAGTCCCAGCCTGCGGACCACGGCGGAGCAGCCATACGTGCCGATGGCTATAAATGACGCTAAAGAAGCTGGTCTCAAACGCTAATACCTCCAAGCAAAAGGATAAAAAAAAGCGGCCCTAAGGCCGCCTCAATCTACGTTTACACCGGACTTTCTGAGTCCTGCGATAACGGCGTATCCTATGATACACCCTGGAATAGCGCTTGTCAGGAAGGCCGACTGTAAGGCCCAAAAGCCCACGGATTTTCCCATCGCGGGAGCTATAAGGAGGGCCGACAGGGTCGCTCCGACGGGACCTGTCCCAAGGGGCTCCGCCAGAGCACACCAGTCCTTCCGCAAAAACCGGTACGCCAGACCGACCGCCAATGCACCGGGAACGCTGCCGGGAAAGGCGAACAGGGTTCCCGTCCCCATCGCCACCCTCAGAACGCTGGTCACCAGAGCTGTCCCAGCGGCCCACCAAGGGCCTAAAAGTATTCCCCCTACCACGTTGACGGTGTGCTGAAAGGGAAAGCACTTAGTCGGACCGAAAGGTATAGACACGCCGGAGAGAAGAAGGGCGGTAGCGGTGAGCAACCCAGCGACGGTCAGCCGACGCAGAGTTACCGACGATATGGCCTCGGTCCTCATCTCGCCAGTATGGCCGAGGGATCTACCTCGGTATCGATCAAGCCGGAACTGAGGGCGAAAGCGGCGAAGTCCTGCCACCTTTTCAGATCGCCCTCCTGAGAGTCGGCGAAGTAGGGAAGGGTCGCGAAAAAGGCGTCCCTCTCCACGTCCTTATCGGCCTCGGGCAGGGCATTGAGGTAGAGGGCTAAAGCTCCTTTCCGATCGGCCCTAGACCTGTCTATTGCCCTCTGAACCGCGTCGCAGAAGGCGGTCACCGCCTCTTTTTTCGATTCCCAGATCTGGGGAGAGGTCAGGAAGATAAGTTCATCGTAGGGGGGTATACCGTGCTTCTCCAGCTCGAAATAGCCGGCCTTCAGCCCCTCATGGGCCATCGTCACCACCTCGTAGGTCTTGAAAGGCCCCATGACGGCGTCGACCTGCCCCGAAACCAGCGATGGAACTATGGTAAATCCCACGTTGATAGCCTCGTATTTATCTATGCCGTTTTCCTTGGCGAAGGCCTCCATTATGAGGTCCATCATTCCCGGAACTGTGTAGCCTATCTTTTTCCCCTCAAGGTCCTTTGGGCTTTTGAACCCCCGATCCTCCAGGAAGAGCAAGGTTGTGAGGGGATGTCCCACGAGACGTCCGACGGCCTTGAGGTTAAGGCCTTCCGCTGCGGCCATTATGGTCTGAGGCTGATACCCTACAGCTATGTCCACCTTACCGGCCATCGCCAACTTCAGAGAGTCGGAGGTCTCCGACGGGGTTATTATCTCAACCTCAAGCCCAGCTTCCTTAAAATAGCCCTCTTCCTGGGCCACGTAGATAGGCAGATGGTCCACGTTGGGGAACCAGTCCAGCATCACCGATAGCTTTTCCGCTCCGAAAGCACATAGGGGCGATGACATGACGAGACAGGCCCCTAGGGCCAGGGTCTTTAAAATACCGTTCTTCATTTTGCGTATCTCCCTTCGTGAGTTTGATCTTTAACCTCGATCTTTCCAAGGCGCGTATCTACGGGACATAATTCCGGCGAGCCACCACAGGACAAGCCCTATAGCGGACAACCAAAGGATAGCGGCGAAAACCATATCGATCCTAAGCCTGGCGTTGGACTGGATCATCAGGTATCCCAGTCCCTTTTGGGCCCCTACCCACTCCCCTATGACCGCACCGATCGTAGCGACCGACACCGCAACCTTGAGGCCGGCGAAGAAATAGGGAAGGGCCCAGGGCCAAAATAGCTTTTTGAGAGTGCCGTACTTTGAGTATCCCATCATCCTGAAAAGCTGCACGTGCCTGGGATCGCAGCTTTTAAAACCCTCAAGCAGGTTGACCGTGAGGGGGAAAAATATTATCACCGTCGCCATGATCACCTTGCTCTCTATGCCGTATCCGAACCACACCACCAGCACCGGAGCCAACGCAAATACAGGAACAGCCTGTGACGCCACCAGAAAGGGAGCGAGGGCCCTCTCAACCCAGGGAAATAAAAACATAGCCGAGGCCATAGGTAGAGCGATGGCGATGGCCAGAGCCAACCCTGAGAGAATCTCAAGCAACGTGACCGATCCGTGATGGGCCAGAGTCCTGTACTGGGAAAAGGCGGTGACCAGCACCTCACTAGGAGGGGGCAGAATATAGGTCGGGACGGACCAAGCCCGGCAGCCAATCTCCCAAAACAGAATCAGACACGCCCCCAGTGAAAGGGGCAGTAACCTCTTCACCTTATGTCTCCTCTCAAAAGCCCCAGTATCTCCTTACGAAGGGCAACCACGTAAGGATCGTCCCTGAGCCTGGGCTTCTCCCCTTCGATCTCGTAAATCGACCTGACCTCCATAGGCTGTTCCGACAGGAGGACGACCACATCGGAGGTTATCAGGGCCTCCTCCACATCGTGGGTTATCATGATTATGGTCTTGCCGAAGTCCTTTTGGAGGGCCACCAAAAGCCCCTGGAGTCCCTGCCTGGTCAGAGAGTCCAGGGCCGAAAGGGGCTCGTCCAGGAGGATAAGTTCCCGATCGAACATAATGGTCCTAGCCAGGGCGGTCCTCTGCCTCATTCCCCCGGACAACCTATTAGGAAGATAGTCCTCAAAGCCCCCCAGTCCGAGTTTGCGAAAAAGGTCGACCGCCCTCTCCCTGTCCTGTAGGGTATAATTATTTTTAGGCAGCAAGCTGTTCTCCATCGCCGATAACCAGGGTAAAAGGAGGTCCGTCTGGGCCATCCAGGCCGCTTTCGTCGAAAGATCGGGGACACCACAGCCCTCCCACAGGAGCTCTCCTTCGTCGGGAGGGACGGCACCGGTCAGCAGGTCAAAGAAGGTGCTTTTACCGCAACCTGACGGCCCTATGAGGGAGACGAAATCCCCACGGGCCACGGACAGGGAGAAATCCTCCAGGACGGAAAGGCCGTCGAAATCCTTCTTCAGGCCCTGAACCGATAGGAGATTCATAAGGTTACCGGTTTTGGCAACCTCTTCCACAGGGCGGTTATCATGACAATGGAAAGTATCATGTTAGGGACCATATAGCTGCCGTTATACACTAGGGAATAGACGAGAGGGTTCTGTCCTACCGGGGCGTAGCTGGCGAAAAACACCACACCGGAGGCCACGTGACAGGCCAGTCTGGCAACGGTCCCCAGGGCTATGCCAGCCCAGTGGTGGTGCCTAAACGATCCCGCCAATCCCAGGGCCGCAAAAGCGAGAGGATAATCGAGAACCGCCTGGATAGGGTGAGCCACGTAGCCTCCCAGCATGAGCTGAAGAAGACCGGCCACAGCACCGGCACCGAAGCCCGCCTTAAGACCGTACCTCAGGGAAAAAAGCAGAAGGGGGACGTTCTCCAGGGTGATAGAGCCTCCCTGGGGCATCCGAAATAGCTTGACGTAGGAGAGTGTCACCGCCAGTGCCACCGACAGAGACGCTTCCACCAAAATGCGGGTATTGCCTTTCATAGGGAAAACCTCCTCTAAATGGTTGTTGCCGGAGGAGGGAAGGGGTTCTCCAAGGTAGAGGGGCACCCTGGACGTATGAGGTAAACTTCCCTGCGCCGGCATGATCCGGATCAGGTTCCAGGGGTCGAGACTTAAAGTCTCCTCTCAGCCGGTACACCGACTCCCCCAGTTCCAACAGCACTTTTACACCTGTTTAGCGAATATGTCAACCAGTCCCCTTAGTGACAGGCCCAGGGCATAAGCCTATAATCGGTTCAAGAAATTTTAGGAGGTGACCGGCATGGATTCCTATTTGATTTTTTACGTGGGTTCGAGGACACTGGCCCTCCCGGTGAAAGAGGTCGATAGAATAGTCCCCTCGGTGGCAATGACCCCTCTGAACGAGCCCCATCCTATCGTGGCTGGGATAATAGATGTCGAAGGGAGGGGGGTTCTCCTTTACGATCTCCGTCCTGTCTACGGAGAAGAGCTCAGCCCCCTAAAGCTGGAACATCGTTTTATACTGATTACCTGGCAGGATAGACCTAGGGCCCTGTGGGTCGACGGTATAAGGGATGTGACTCAGCTCTCGACAGACCCTGTAAACCTGCCGGGATCGAGCAAAAAGGCATCCATGGTCTTTCAAAACGACAGGACAGCCATATCGACTACATCGTCGGAAGAGATTATGGAGATGGCCGAGAGGTGCGGACTTGAGCTCCCTTAGGCTACTCCCGGAGGACCTGGATAAGCTGGTCTACTCAATTAAAAATAGATTTGGCATAGTATTAGGGTCGGATATCCAAAAGGCCAGGGAAAAAGCTGCCTTGCTGGTTCGAGACCTATCCCAGGACCTAGACGAAAGGCAGGATAAGATCGTCACCTGGATTATCGAGAGATCCGATCGGACCTTTGTGGAGGTAATCTCTCCTTACATAACCGTAGGGGAAACCTATTTTTTCAGGGACAGAAAGATCCTCAGCTCCTTTAAAGAGGACATCCTTCCCTCCTTGGTTTCGAGCCCTAAAAGGCCGATAAAGGTCTGGTCCGCCGGATGCAGCACCGGAGAGGAGCCCTATACCCTGGCGATGATAATGGAGGACTCCACGTTAGGACTAGGCGGCGGTTTCAGGGTGTACGGGACGGACCTGAACGAAAGCAGCCTCAAAAAGGCAAGAAGAGGTATTTACGGTAAATGGTCCTTCAGAGGGATGAACGATACGGAGATAACCAGGTATTTCGACCCCTTTGAGGACGGCTTTTTTCAGGTAAAGGGCCGTTACAGATCGGCGGTATCCTTCGATTCGGCAAACCTGGTCGCATCGGCTACTCCCTGGCGTAGCGGCGAGATAGACGTTATTTTCTGCCGAAACGTGATGATGTATTTCGACGATGACAGCAGGAAAAAGGTCCTTGAGGGCTTTTTAGAGGCCCTTTCTCCTGAGGGATGGCTTGTGGTGGCCGCCTGTGAGACCTCCCTTATGGAAGAATCCCATTTTTATCCTGTACACCTAGGAGGACAGACCTTCTTTAGGCCCTTCGAGTCGGAGCCCCCTTTCTGCGCCTTTCCATCGGAGGTAGGAGGGGAATCCCACGAATCTCCATGGGGAAACGAAAACGACGATGACTACGAGGAATACGAAACAGGTCTGTACGAACCTCTCCCTGTAGATCCCCGTGCTGACTCCACAGAGCCTGAGGCAGACATACCGGATATAGGGCTTATCCACTCTTTAGCGGACAGAGGAGAGACCGAGAGGGCCCTCGAGCTTTGCCTATCCTTAGGGAACTCCACCGACCCTTACATCCACTATCTGACGTCCATAATATACCAGGACATGGGGGACCTGGACGGCGCCAAAGAGACCCTCCGAAAGGCCCTCTTTTTGGACCCTTCATTCGTCATGGCCCACTATTCCCTTTTAGGTATCGCCATATCGGAGGGAAATCAGAGAGAGAGAAGCAGGCACGTAAGAAACCTGAGAGAGCTTCTCCTGGGGATGCCCGGCGAGGAAACGGTACCCTACGGAGACGGGGCAACCGCTAAAGACCTGTTATCAGCACTGAATAACCTGTGATGTGAGGTGATAAAAGTGAAAAAAGACGTATCCACAGTCCTGGAGGAAAGGGCGGAAGCTCTGGCATCAGGGAGAGCTCAAAACTCCTTGGACAAAGGGGATGAATTTGTGACCTTCCGGCTAGGACAGGAGCTCTACGGGATATCCTCCGAGCTGGTGGGAGAGGTTTTTCCCGCGAGGGAGATAACCCCTTTACCGGCGGTGCCGGATTTTATAGTCGGAGTCGTCAACCTGAGAGGGAAGATAGTGTCGGTAAACGACCTTAAGGCGATTTTAGACCTGCCGAAGAGCTCGGCGCCAGACCGTTTTATCCTGGTTTTAAGGTCGCCGTCCATGGAGATAGGTCTTTTAGTGGAACCTCCTGTGGACGTTATGACCGCACCATCCCACTCTTTGGGGCCACCACTCCCTAGTTCCTCAGGCATAGAGGACTATATATCAGGGATACATGAGGACGTAGTCATATTAAAGGGAGACAGAATCCTCTCCGACCGGAGACTGATAGTCAATAGAGAGTTATAGACAGGAGAGATGCTTAGATGAGAAATTTCAAGATAAAAGACAGGGTCATCTGGGGGTTCGGGACGATGGTGATCATAGCCCTGGCCCTCGGTGGGCTGGGTTTTTACGGCATATCCCGTCTCTCCCGCACCATGGAGGAGATAAGCACGAGCAAAATACCGGCAATAAGGACTCTGAAAGACCTGGAGTTCAACAGGATGGTCATAAGGGTTGATAGCGTCTCGGTCCACAACGATATGGACCTCAGGGAGATCCAGGGAATAGCGGACAGGAGAAAGGCCCTCTTCGTCAAGGTGGACGACCTATGGGGAAACCTCATAACCCTGTCAAAGACAATAGGGACCGACGAAAACACCGTAAAAGAGGCGGAGGAGAGATACAGGATATGGCGGGAATCTCACCTAAAGCTGGACCAGGCCATAGAGGCGATTCTGGAGGCTCCTTCAGGCGATAGGGATAAGCTCTACGACCGGTATCAATCCGCTATGCTGCCGATGATATCCACCTCCGATTCGCTCGGTGAAATCCTGGAGAGTTTAGCCCTAGCGATAAACCAGGAAATAGACCTAAACGTGAGCTCAGAGCAGGCTCTTGGGGAGACCCTGTCCATAGTCACCATGATAGCGATCCTCCTTGGAGGTGCCCTTGCCTGCATCCTGGCCTACGGCATAACATCCTCTGTGGCCTACCCGATCGCCGAGGGAGTTGCGCTCCTTACCAGACTCAAAGACGGCGACTTAAGAAAAGACGTGCCGGAAAAATATCTCAACCGGAGAGACGAAATAGGGGAGTTGGCCCATTCCATACAGGCCCTGACCGAGGACATGAGAGGGCAGATAGTTGCCATGGCCGACGTATCCACCTCACTGTCTACGTCGGCCTATCAGATCTCCGCAGCGGTATCTCAGGTAACCGCCAGCGCCGAGGAGACCTCGGCGGCGGTGGTTCAGACAACCGCTACGATGGAGGAGGTACGATCCACCGCCGCTCTTACCGATAAAAAGAGCAAAGACGTTGCGGAAAACGCCAAAAGAGGCATAAAGGTCGTCCAGAAGGGAAAGGACGCCACGGAAAAACTCCTAGGCGGACTCAAAAAAATTGGGGACCAGATGAACTCCATAGCCCAGACTATAGTCAGGCTGAGTGAGCAGAGCCAGGAGATCGGCGACATAACCGATACGGTGGAGGACCTGGCGGAACAGTCGAACCTGCTGGCGGTCAACGCCGCGGTGGAAGCGGCGAAGGCGGGGGAAGAGGGCAGAGGTTTTGCGGTAGTAGCTCAGGAGATAAAGGCCCTGGCGGAGCAGTCGAAACAGTCCGCCAAAGAGGTTCACAAAATCCTAAGGGAGATACAGAAGGCCACCGATGCCGCGGTTATGGCCACAGAACAGGGGGCAAAGGCGGTGGACGAAGGGGGCAAAGAGGCCACTCCGTCGAGAGACTCCATTCAGGAGATAACCAGAGGTTTTGGAGAGATGTCCCAAGCCGCTACCGCCATAGCCAACTCGAACAACGAGCTGCTAGGGGGGGTCGATCAGGTATTGACCGCTATGGAGAACGTCAAAGAGGCGGGGATCCAGAACCTGGCGGGAATGAAGGACGTGGAGAGAGCCGCCAAAGGGCTCAAGGACATGGGACAAACCCTTTCAAACCTGATCAACCGGTATCAGGTCTAGCTCGGTAAGAATGGAGAGTAAAAAGTGAGCCCCTCCGATCTGGAGTTTCTCCAGGAACTTCGGCAGGATTTTCTCCTGGAGGCGGAGGAACACCTTCAGACCATGACCTCCGGCCTACTGGAGCTCGAAAACGCCACGACCCCGTCGGAAAAGGTCGTAGAATCGGTCTACCGGGCGGCCCACAGCCTAAAAGGAGCCGCCCACGCCGTCGAGATGCCTAAGGTGGCGTCTTTATGCCAGTCAATGGAGGGGATATTCTCGAAACTCAAGGAAAAGACCCTCTCCCTTGAGGGACGAGATTACGACCTTCTCCAGAGGTCTATGAGCTGTCTTTCCGCTATGATCGCCGATCCAGACCAGGACGACAGCGAAGGAAGATCGCTGGCTAAGGCGATGGACGAGTTGAAAAGCGGACCACCGAAGGATGTATCCTTCTCCCTTTCAGTTCCGCCATCGCCGGATAAAAACGAGAAAGAGAAGCCCGAGAACCCTGACCCCCTCCCGTCACAGGACAACCATCAGGTGGCCACCGGGGACACCGTGAGGGTTAGATCGGCTAAAATAGACTCGCTGCTCCTCCAGGCGGAGGAGATGATATCGGTAAACCTGGCTATAGATCAAAGAATCTCCGAGACCAGAGACCTCATATCTTCCATAGAGGACTGTAAGAGAGCCCTCCATCAGGAGGATAAGGAGGCCCTAAAGCAATCCTTTCAATATTTGGAGACTGGCATAAGGAAGGTAACCAAGGCCCTATCCCTGGACGGCAAAGCCGCTCGAGTCCTTCTGGATAGACTTCTCAGGGAAGCGAAGGCGGTTGTCATGCTACCGTCCTCGACCCTTCTCCAGTCTTTTCCTAAAATGGTGAGAGACCTTTCAAAGACCATGGGGAAAGACGTCGATTTTCAGATGGTCGGTGGGGAGGTAGAGGTCGACAAGAGAATCCTGGAGGGTATGAAAGACCCTCTCATCCACCTTATAAGAAACGCTCTGGATCACGGCATAGAGAAGCCCGACGAAAGAGCGGCCTCCGATAAACATCCACAGGCGTCTTTGAGGCTCTCTTTCTCCTATACCGACGGTGGGCAGCTGGATATAACCCTCTCCGACGACGGCAGAGGGATAGACAGGGATAAACTTATAAAAAAAGCGGTCTCCTCGGGGATAATGTCCGAGGAACAGGCCCTGTCTCTGGGGGACGAAGAGGTTCTCAATCTAATTTTCAGATCGGGACTTTCCACCAGCGCCCTTATAACCGATATATCCGGCAGAGGCCTGGGCATGGCCATAGTCAGGGAGAAAGTAGAGGCTCTAGGTGGCTCTCTATCCCTTTCCTCGGAGGTCGGAGCGGGAACCTCCTTCAGGATCAAACTCCCCCTGTCTATGGCGACTTTCAGAGGAGTCCTTGTTGAGGAATGGGGTAGGCCTTTCGTTATACCTACATCTCAGGTGATCAAGGTCACCCAGATCCACTCAGACAGGATTAAGACCCTGGAGGGCAGGGAAGCGGTGGACATAGACGGAATAACCTATCCTCTGGCCAGGCTAGGGGATATGCTTGGGCTCAACCGCTCCGAAAAAGACGAAATATCCCCTTTCCCTGTGGTGGTGCTGTCGTCCAGCTCACGTTCTTTTGCCTTCGCCGTTCAATCGGTAAAAGGAGAGCAGGAGATATTGCTAAAGGGACTGGGACCTCAGCTGACAAAGGTTCCCTTCGTGTCCGGGGCGACGGTGATGGGATCGGGAAAAGTCGTCCCGGTGCTGAGGGTAAAGGACCTGGTCCAGAGGGCTTCGGAGAGAAAATCCACGATCCTTACGGTCAAGACCGAGGAAAACCCTCCGTCCGTACTTTTGGTCGAGGACTCTATAACCTCCAGAACTCTGCTTAAAAACATACTCACCGCATCAGGTTATAAGGTACAGACGGCGGTAGATGGCCAGGAGGGGCTTGAGCTCTTCTCCAGAGAGTTATTCGATATAGTCGTATCGGACGTAGAGATGCCAAAGATGAACGGCTTTGACCTTGCGAGGTCTATAAGATCCGACGGAACGAAGGGCTCGGTGCCGATCGTTCTGGTAACCTCTTTAGACTCCCAAAAGGACAAGGAACGAGGGGTAGAGGCTGGAGCGGACGCATACATAGTGAAAAGCAGCTTCGATCAGACAAACCTGCTGGAGGTAATGAAGCGGCTTCTCTAAGGAGATGTGTTTATGATAAAGGTTTTAGTGGTAGACGATTCGATGGTCCTCAGAAAGCTGCTATGCCGGGTGTTGACCAAAGATCCTGGTATAGAGATAGTAGGCCAGTGCAGTAACGGAGAAGAGGCACTGGACTTCGTACTGTCAAACCATGTGGACGTAGTCACCATGGACATTCAGATGCCAATTATGGACGGTTTTCAGGCGACCAAGAGGATAATGGAGGAGAAGCCCGTCCCGGTGGTGGTGATCAGCTCCTGCCTTGAGCCTGACGACGTAGAGAAGACCTTCAGGGCCATAGAGGCCGGTGCGGTTGCGGTGTTGCCTAAGCCCTCACAACAATCTAACGGACTGGAGGGCTACGGAAAGCAGCTATGCGACGCTGTAAAAGACGCCTCCATAGCCTCCGTCAAAACCTCCGACAACAGGGAAAAATTCCAGACCTACGACGGAGAATGTCGATCTATAAAGGCGGTAGCGGTAGGAGCCTCTACCGGAGGGCCTCACGCACTGGCGGAGCTGCTCTCGGCCATACCCGGAGATTTCCCCGCCCCGATACTGGTGGTACAGCATATAGCCGCCGGTTTTCTCGAGGGGATGGCCCAATGGCTATCCCAAAGCACAGAACTGAAGGTCAAAGTCGCCGAAGACAGGGAAAAAATCTTGCCTGGAACTGTCTACCTGGCGCCGGAAGGGCGACAGATGAAGGTATCGGAGATGAAGATAGACCTTTCCGACGAACCGTCGGAACACGGGGTAAAGCCGTCGACCTCGGTGCTGTTTCGATCCGTAAGGACCTCCATAGGCCCCTGCTCCGCAGGGATACTGCTATCGGGGATGGGAAGAGACGGAGCACAGGAACTTAAGGACATGAAGGACAACGGATCCCTTACCTTCGCCCAGGACAGGGATAGCTCGGTGATATGGGGAATGCCAGGGGAGGCGGTAAGGCTCTCCGCCGCCTGCAAGGTGTTACCTCCTAAGTCTATAGGGAAAGCCCTCTATATATGTTCGAGGAAAGGATGACCATGTTCATGACTCTGAGCGCACCGATCCCTACGATAGAGATAGTGGAGGATAGCCTCACACAGGCCAAGAGACTGGAGAGGCTTCTCAGGGAAAACGGCTACAACGTCTCCGTAGCCCGTAACGGGGCTATGGGGCTGGAGATGGCGGGAAAAGTCACTCCGACGGTGATAATAACCGACGTCATGATGCCCGAGATGGACGGTTACGAGATGTGCAGGAGGATCAAGGACGATCCTAAGCTAAAGGACATACCGGTTATTATACTTACATCTCTCTCCGATCCCGGCGATGTCATAAAGGGCCTTCAATCAGGGGCGGATAACTTCCTCACAAAACCCTACGAGGACTGCCATTTGCTCAGAAGGTTGCAGAACGTCCTGGCAAACCTGGAGCTTAGAAGGTCGGGGCAGGCACAGATGAGCGTTGAGGTCTACTTCGGCGGGCAATACCACAAACTGACCGCCGACAGAATACAGATAGTGGATCTGCTGTTATCCACCTTCGAGGCGGCGGTGATGCAGAACAACCAGCTTCAAAAGCTATCGGGGGACTACCGAAACGCCCTGGACGACGTGAAAAGGGTCCAGGCAAACTTCCAGACCATAATGGAGACAACCGGAGACGGAGTGGTGGTGGTCGACAAGTCTGGATCGGTTAGATACGTCAACCCTGCCGCCGAACTTCTGTTTGAGACATCGAGCCCCAAGATGATAGGAAAGCCTTTTCCCTATTCGGTGGAAGAAAAAGGTGACAGGGAAATATCCTTTACGACCTCTCGAGGGAAAATCTACGTGGACATGAGGGTGGTTACCTCAAACTGGGACGGAGAACTGGTCAAACTGGCCACCCTTAGAGACATATCGGAGACGGTCTCCCTCAGGAAAAGGCTGGAGATCGAGGCAACCACCGACGCACTTACAGGACTCTACAACAGAAGGGGCTTTATGACCATGGGAGAGAAGGCCCTCAAGATAGCCGACGAAAACGGGATAGACGCACTTTGCGTCTTCGCCGACCTGGACGATTTTAAGGCGGTCAACGACGACTTCGGCCACGACGAAGGGGATAAGGTCCTTCAGGAAACAGCCCAGATACTTCGAGAAGTATTCAGGGAATCGGATATAGTAGGCAGAGTCGGAGGGGACGAGTTTGCCGTTATAATCCTGAAAGACTGCGAGGACTGCGAAGAGGCCATAGTAGAGAGGCTCGAAGAAAAGCTGAAATCGGTAAACAGATCGATGAGCGTGGGGATACACCTCAGAAAAGCGGGAGATAGCTCCAGCCTCTCCGGCTTCATGATAGAGGCGGACAAAAAAATGTACAAAAACAAAGAGGCGAAGAGAGGGCATAAAGCGTAATTCAGTACGGCGATATACTTTTTGGAGGCGTTTTAATGACCGTAGTAGGTATAGGTTCTCTAGAGGGAAAGGTCCTGGACAAGGACCTTCACGCTCCCAATGGCCGTATGATCCTCGCCAAGGATACATTGGTCACAGCGAGACACGTTGAGGTATTCCTCTCCTGGGGAATAGTTGAGGGGTCCGTCTACGGAGATTCGCACGACAGGGAGGATGTGGACGATTTAGACGGTCATCCGCCCAGCCCTATCCTGTCGCTATGGAAAGCGGGATGGGGGAAAAGGTGGATCTCCCGCAGGGCCAGGAGTATTCCGGAAAAGCTGTTCCCCTCAAGCTGCCCAGAGCTGTCCCAGGGGGACCTTCTCCCCATAGAGTCGTTGCTCTACCTTGAGCCTGGGCTGGCGTCCTACTCTCCGGTGCTCCAGGAGATAATCGACGTGATAGAATCGCCATTCAGCTCGGCGGTCCACGTCGCCGAAGTGGTAGCTCGCGACTCAGCCCTCTCTGCGCGGTTGCTCAAGCTCGTCAACAGCCCTATATACGGCTTTCCCAGGACCATAAAGTCCATAGAGCAGGCGGTATCCATAGTCGGCAGCAACGACCTTATGGCCTTGGTGGTCCAGGTCTCCTCCATAGCCTACTTCAGGGGGATAAGCCATAAAAACCTGGACATGAGGAGTTTTTGGGAGTCATCCATAAGCTGTGCCCTCTTCGCCAGGCTGCTGGCCTTCAGGCGATTCAGAGGCGACGATTCACACTTTTTCGTCGGGGGCATGCTGATGAACCTGGGAAGGCTGGTCATGGTTCAAAGGATGCCGGAGGCCTTTTCCATCGCTCTGTACAGAGCATCCAGAGGAGCTTCGCTGCTTGAGTCGGAAAAATCAGTATTTGGATACCGATCAAGCGACGTTACACTGTCCCTTTTCGACAGATGGTTTCTGCCACCCGATCTGGCTCGCTCCATAACGGAGGCTAGGTCCACTCGCGTCAACGACAGAAAATCAACTCTGTTTGCCGTGGCAGAGGGGCTTTCTGTCGCAGTAGGCAGCGGCTTTGCGGGGGACTATTACGCCCCTCCCGTGAGCGACGAGGATCTTGATTTCCTGGGCGTGACGGAGAACGAACTGGATTTTATAATGTGTC
Source organism: Dethiosulfovibrio salsuginis (assembly GCF_900177735.1). NCBI lineage: Bacteria > Thermotogati > Synergistota > Synergistia > Synergistales > Dethiosulfovibrionaceae > Dethiosulfovibrio > Dethiosulfovibrio salsuginis. Next base: position 43,961 of record NZ_FXBB01000020.1, read on the forward strand.
AATTTAATAGGCAGAGGGCCGAAATAGTGGACGCCTTTTTGGGGGGAATAGCTTCATGAGGTATCAGGGGATATCGGGGGATCTGGAGTACCAACTCGCCACGTTGAAAGAACGCCATCGCTTCGTGGACAAGATACTGGACATAGTCCTCAGGTTAAACGATTTTTCCTCCGTTACCGGCGTGACGGTATCGCCGGAGGAGGTACTGGAGGAGACGTTACGGAGGCTCAAAGGGCTTTTTCAGTGTTCCTCCGCCGGGTTCTTTCTCATAGATTCCGATGCCTCGTTCAACCTCTCAAGCCACGAGGGAGATCCATCCATCCTTGAGAAGGAAAAAGCCATACTGGTCGGGGACGGCAGTTTTGCCTGGGCTCTTCACAGGAACAAACCCACTCTCATAAGGTCATCGGACGGCAAAAATACCGTCCTCCTACACTCCATGACAACCTCCAGTAGGACCATGGGGATGTTTTTAGGTATAATATCCTCCGAGAAGGGAACTTTGCTCGACTCTCACCTCTACTTCGTGACCGTGGTGCTCAACTCCGCTGCCAGCGTCCTCCAATACCTGGAGCTCTTTTCGATGGTCAAGGGCCTTAACGACTCCCTGGAGAGAAAGGTGGATCAACTGACAAAATCGGAGAGAGAGCTCACAGTCTACAAGGATAAACTGGAGAGGCTTGTGGACCTCAGAACCGCTGAGTTAGGGGAGGCAAATTCAAGGCTCAGCAGATCCCTTCTGGGTGTGGTCGACGCGATGGGCAAGGTGGTCGAGTCCAGGGATCCATACACAGCCGGCCATCAGAGACGTGTGGCGTCCATAGCCTCCACCATAGCCAGAAGGCTCGGCCTTTCCGAGGACGATATCGAGGGAGTCAGGATCGCAGGGCTCGTCCACGATATAGGAAAAATCGCCATACCGGCGGAGATACTGACCAAGCCAGCTAGACTCAACAAGCTGGAATTCCGCATGGTGCAAACCCACCCGGACGCGGGCTACGATATGCTTCAATCCATAGACTTTCCCTGGCCGGTCGCTGAGATGGTCCGGCAACATCACGAGAGGATGGACGGGTCGGGATACCCGAGAGGAATCAAGGGAGACGAGATCCTGATAGGAGCCCGCTGTCTTGCGGTAGCGGACGTAGTCGAGGCTATATCCTCCCATAGGCCTTACAGACCGGGATTGGGGCTTGAGGAAGCGAGGCTTGAGCTGGAGACAAACAGGGGAACCAGCTACGACCCACAGGTCGTAGACGTCTGCCTCTCCATGATGGATGAAGGGGACTTCATGGATATTTATCTAAGCTGAGCGATGCAAAAAGGAGGTTAAAGAGATGAAGACAATAGATTTAACTCACACCATAAAGGAAAACATGCCGGTCTACCCAGGCACGGAACCACCTACCATAGTCAAAGCCACCTCTGTAGAGGTCGAGGGATTTGCGGAAAAACTCCTGACCCTTTTCAGCCACACCGGAACCCACATGGACGCCCCCGCCCACATGTTAAAAGAGGGCGCCTGCCTGGATCAGATGGAGGTCAGCACCTTTATGGGAAAGGCCGTGTTGGTCGACACAATAGACATACCGGGCAAAGAGGTGGAGCTGGAGGATCTTCTGCCATTTAAGGCAGCTCTGGACGAGAGTGACTACCTGATTCTAAGGACCGGTTGGTCTAGGTTTTGGGGTACCGACGACTACTTTGGCCCCTTTCCGGTGTTATCTCAGGAGGCGGCAAAATGGGTATCGGAGAGGGGACTTAAGGGGATAGGGGTCGATGCAATATCGGTGGATCCTATAGACTCTACGGTCCTGCCAAACCACCTGATCCTGCTGGGATCGGGCATGGTCATAGTGGAGAACCTGACAGGCCTGGACGATATGCCCGATTCGTTCACTATCTGCTGTCTTCCGATAAAGATAGGCCAAGCCGACGGAGCGCCTATAAGGGCCATAGGAATGGTCCAATGAGGGACGAAGGTCAGAGCAAAAGATGTCCAAGATAGCGTTCATGATGATAGCTGGCGCGTTAGGGGCGTTGAGCCGTTACTCCCTTTCTTCATTTGTACAGGGAAAGGAGTCGGGATTGTTCCCCTGGGGGACTATGACCGTCAACGTAGCGGGATGTCTTCTTTTTGGCTTTATATGGGCTTTGGCCAACGAACGACACTTTATATCCGGGCAGACGGCGTTTATCGTCCTTACGGGATTTGTGGGATCCTTCACGACCTTCTCGACCATGAGCTTTGAGGCCTTTCATCTCATATCCTCCGCAGCTCACGTCACAGCGATAGCGTATATTTTGGGTTCCCAGGCCATAGGCGTAGGAGCCGCTTTTTGCGGCGTTCTGCTGGGCAAGCTTGTATAGGCCATCGAAAAAACACAGGAGGTTACGGGATTTGATATCTCGCAACCTCCTGTGTTTTTATTTTTGTAACTATTCAGTCCCCCGCCGATTTAGCTCCTAAACCAGCAGTTCCTTATTTTCTTGCAACGTGATATCATGGCATCAGAATAAATCTGAAAGGAGGCCTATCCATGTTTCAGAAGCCCACCTATGAAGAGCTCTTCGAGGAAACCCAGATGCTCAAGGCGATAA
>NZ_FXBB01000021.1 GCF_900177735.1 Dethiosulfovibrio salsuginis
TAGAAAACCACGCTCCCGAAGAAGAGGCAAAGAGCGTCAAGGCCATGGGACCATTGATATACGCCGAGCACTTCAAGTTCATCGCCCCATCGCTGGTCCAGTTGGTACTACACCACCAAGGCTTTTTTGTGGACTACATGGATAACCTGCTCAAGTTCTCCTTTGCTGGGAAGGAATACCCATGGCGAAAGGACCATAAGCTTCCTCTGGAGAAGGTGTACCTTAAAGAAAACCATTAAGCAAAGAACATAAAATTCCGTTGACGCAAATGATACCCGTGAAACATCAAGTCTTACGTAACTAAGTTACCAGCTATGGGCTAGCGTTATTTTCTGAAATGCCTAAGAGTTAAGTAGCTAATTAAGCTAGGTTGGGTGTGGGTTGTGTGAGTATAATAATTAAATGTTGTGGCGGCCTTGGTAACCAGATGTTTCAATGTGCCTTTGGTCGAGCTTTGGCGTTGGATCTTGGTCTTGACCTAAAGCTTGATATATCCGATTTTGGAAGTGATAGTCGGCCTTTTTCTCTTGGTCTTTATAGTTTAGCTAAAAATACCCCTTTTGGTTGCTATCTCAGCACTAGCACGAGATTTAAGGTCAAGATGACTAGAAAACTCAGGAGGTGGGGCGTATGGGGAATGGATAAGAATATGCCTGAAGTTCTCGTCGAGCCCTTCCCTCCAGCCCTTGTTCCCCTATGTGAAATGCTATCTGAAAAGCCTAGTCATCTTTTTGTGGATGGATATTGGCAGTCTGAAAAGTATTTTTCTAGACACTCAGAGGTTATAAGGTCCGATTTTAGACTCATGGAGGAGTCCGCCGCCTTCCTGACTTGGAAAAAACGAATATTGAGCGAGTCCAGCCCATCCGTCAGTGTCCACGTCAGAAGAGGGGACTACGTTACCGATAGCTCTGCGAACAGAGTTCACGGTGTTCTCCCCATTGAATACTACGTGAGATCGAAAGAGATCCTTAATGCTATCTCCGATGATCTTGTCTTTTACGTTTTTACCGACGACCCTGTGTGGGTTAGAGATAATCTATGTTTGGGCGACAATACGGTTTACGTTTCAGGCCAAGACCTGAAGGACTACGAGGAACTTGCTCTCATGTCCTGTTGCGATCATCATGTAGTTGCAAACAGCTCTTTTAGCTGGTGGGGAGCTTGGCTCGGTCAGGAAAGTTCTACTGTGACGATAGCCCCAGGTCGCTGGTTTAGAAAAATGGATTCTAGTAATATCATTCCAGACAACTGGACAAAGATTTGGACGTGATACAAATGATATCGGTCGTTATAGTCACTAAAAACAGAGCAGAGGCTTTAAGAGAAATCTCTTTGCCCTCTCTTCTTGCACAGAAAGCACGTGGAGATTCCTTCGAGATAATCGTATGGGATGCCACGGAGGATGAATCTACGCTTAGCCTAATTGAGGAACAAAAGCTACTCTTTGAATCGAAAGGGATTAGCTTTTCGTATTTTAAGGCTACCAGGCCTGGAATGACCAAACAGCGAAATGACTCTATCAAGGCTGCTATAGGCAAAATACTGTTTTTTATAGATGACGATAGTGAGGTGTCTCTCGACGGTATCGATGCCATAAAGGAGTGTTTTAAGAAGAACCCTCGTTGTATGGGTGTGGGGCTGACGGTCAAAGACATCCCCATCGGATCGGAATACAGAGAATCTCAGCCTTCCTTGAAGGACTCCTTTTACGGCCTCGTCGGCTACAGAAAAAAAAGGACCGTCTCCCTATCCGGCTCTGCCAAAGGGATCTCCGCTCCTCCCGGTCCAGCTCAGTGGCTAAGCGGTTGCTCTATGGCTTTTCGGCGAGAGGTTTTTGACAGCATGAGCTTTAACGAAAAACTTGAGACTTTCACTCCCTACGCTATGTGCGAGGACATAGAGTTTTCCTACAGGGTCTTTAAAAAGTTTAAGGCTCCTCTGCTGATTGCCGATAGAGGCATGGTTATCCACCGCCCTAAACTGACCGACCGAATCTCCGGATCCTGGCAAAAGGCGGCAACCCTTTACTACAACAGGTATCTTCTGATGAAGACCACCTCGGAAGAATCCCCTGTTTTAGGCAGATTGCTATTTTTATGGACGTTTTTGAGACTGACTAAGAGAAATCTCAGAGAATATGGATTGAAAGATACGTGGAGGGGATTAACGATGGCGACAAAGGAGGTGCTTAAAGATGGCTAGGTTGTCCGTTTATATGATCACCTTAAACGAAGAGCTTCGTTTGCCGATAGCGCTGAAAGCCCTCTCTGGCATAGCCGATGAGATAATCGTAGTTGACTCTGGAAGCTCCGATGGAACTGTGGAGATAGCTAAGTCCTTTGGTGCCAAGGTTTTTTTCCGGGAGTGGGATAATTACTCATCTCAGAAGAAATACGCCGAGAATATCTGTTCCGGTGACTGGCTCATGAATCTAGATGCAGACGAAGAGGTTAGCCCTGCTCTGGCAAAAGAGATACTGTCCGCTATTCAGCTGGGAAAACACGATGCCTATCGCCTCAGAATTTCCGATATATATCCCGGTCAGAATAAGCCCAACCCATGGGTAAGGCACTATAAGGTCATAAGGCTATACCGAAAGGGTGTCGCTAAAATGGGGGATACCCTGACCTGGGATAGGGTAGCTCTTCTGGACAAAAATGCAAAGGTAGGATTGCTCAAAGGCTTTATTCTACACCGTTCTGTTACCTCGATCAGGCAAGCTCTCGATAAATACAACTCCTATTCCGAGGAGCAGGCTGTTGCGGCCTCTTTATCCGGTAAGAAATACTCTCCTTGGCGTATGGTGTTCGCCATAAACCTGAACTTTATAAGATACTTTTTCATTCACCGAAGGTTTCTCCATGGATTTTGGGGGTACATCGACTCGGTAAACCTCTCTTACGCTCGATTTTTGAAGTTCGCTAAGAGCTACGAGAGAGATAAACATGCTGACTAGTGGGAGTATTCAATAAGGCGTCGGAACAGAACAATACCCGATATGCCATTGTTTTAGCCTCCTCTTGCTTTATCTTTGCCGGGGCATTGTACCGCAAAAACCGAAAATCAGCCCTTGCGTCCTGGGAAATGGATGCTATAATGCTCCTTGAGGGGCTTTAGACCCCGGACGAAGGACATTGACAACTTGACCTTTGGATTCAACAGTTTCGATGATCGCGACGATATCCCGATGGCAAAGAAAGGAGGTGCACGACCCCCAGCCAAAAAGGAAGGAGCGATTTGAGAAAACGCATCGGTTCGTAAAGGGACGAGAGATCCCAGTTGGAGAAGGAAACGTGGAAACTTCCCGAGCGAAGGTCTTTCCGATCCCCTATGAGTCGAGCGATATAAAAACACTTAACCAAGGGGGTTAAACAACATGAAGAAATTTTGTGCTCTTCTGGCTGTAGTGGCTCTTGTGGCTTTTGCCGCTCCCGCTTTCGCAGCCAACCCGTTCATGGACGTTCCCATGAACCACTGGGCCTATGATGCAGTAGGCCAGCTCGCCGCTCGCGGTATCCTTTCCGGTTATCCCGACGGCACCTACAAGGGCAACCAGCCCATCACCCGTTACGAGATGGCTTCCGTCATCGCTCGTGGCATGGCCGTCATCGACATGGAGAAGGCCAGCAAGCAGGATGTCGAGATGCTTAAGCGCCTCGTAGTCGAGTTCAAAGACGAGCTTGACGCCCTCGGCGTAAAAGTCGACAAGATCGACAGCCGTGTAGCGGTCCTTGAGGAGAACATCGGCGGCTGGAAGTTCTGGGGTGAGTTCGAGTTCGACGTAAAATACGGTGATAAAAACACTGCGTCTGCCGTCGATCCAGGTGCTTACACCCGTGGAGATGCTGACTACACCCTCGGTAAGTATCGTCTTTGGATGAGCAAGAAGGTCGACGACAAGATCACCTTTATCGCTCGTCTTGGGAAAGCCGATTCTGTCCTCTGGGATGCTACTACTGGTGCTGCTGATAGTGGCACCGATGCTGTTGTTTGGCAGCGTTATTATATCGACGTGAAAGACATGTTCTGGGGCGTCGACATGATGGCCGGTCTCTGGCTCACCGATTGGGAGGGCGACGACGGCCTTTACACCATGGATGATGCTTGGTTCACCGACTTCACCACAAAGGGTTTCTATCTTTCCAAGGCATTTGGTATGGGTGAGTTTGCTGCCTTTGTTGGTCGTAATGATGCTACTACCGCTGATCGTTTAATTGGTGGTACTCGTGATCGTGATTCCCAGAACTACGGTCTTCGTGTGAAGTTCAACTTCAACGAGCAGTTCAATTTTGCTCTTAACGGGATTGTCCGTGATTACGACTATCCGGCAATCAATACCCTTGCCGCTGGAACGACGGATAAAGTGTCTGTTTTCTGGGCTAACTTCGGAGTTAACTTCACTCCTTCCATCGCTTTCAAGGGTGCTTACTTCATGCAGGCTTACGACTACGCAGTGGCTGCCCCGGCCGGTATCGACGATAGTCCCAAGGCTTGGAAGGCTATCCTTGACGTGAAGCAGGATGCCCTTAAGTTCACCAGCCTGTGGTTGGAGTACGCTAAGCTTGATGCCAACTTTGCCCTTGCCAACAGTCCTTACGGTGACTACGGATACGATGTTGTAAAAGAGACTTTCAGTGATGTTAACGATCGCACCGTCTGGGCCATCAAGGCGGAGCAGAAGTGGAACGATAAGTGGACCACCTTTGCCCGTTACGTCAAAGCTGAGCAGGATAACAGCAACAACGATCAGAAGCTCTGGACTCTCGGAGCCAAGTACTATTACACTCCTGCTCTTTCCTTCGAGCTTGCCTACGAGTCCCTTGATAGAGAAGTTAACGACGCTGGTGCTGCTCTTACCGACGACAGCGTAGTTCGTTTCCGTACTCACCTGAGATTCTAATTCAGGAAAATTGTTCCTTCAAACGGGAGGATCGGTCTTGACCGATCCTCCCGTTTTCTGTAGGATAGTCCTAACTTGCAGGAGGAGATGGGAGAATGCGAAGGTTTCTATTGGCGATAATGTTTCTAGTTCTGCTCTCAAATGTCTCGTTTGCTTCAAATACGGGATGGCATCAGAAAAAAGAGTATCGAAACGATCTAGACTCCAGCGTAACCATAGAGATGACCTACTATGCGGAAGAATACATAGAACAGTTGATTCAGGAGGAAGCCTCGAAAAATCTGTGGACTGCTGACGAGGTTGAGAATTACAAGTACACTCTTCTTAAAACCCTAAAGTTAGATGAGTTTATACCTGTTTTTGTCTCCTTCAAGAACAACGGACCTGCCATTCGATTGGCTCCTTTTGACGATCAGATAGATCTTTATGTAGGTAGCAAGAGGTATAAGCCAGCTGAATACGATAGGCGTTTCAATTTTAAGATAAGCGACTCCAGGGATGGCTTTGTCTATTTTCCTCGTTACGATGAAGAAACCGGTCAGCCTATCTTAAAAAAAGGAATGATAAAGGTGATACTCAGGGATACGGCCACACCTGTAACTATGGGTAAAAGGGTAGAGTTTCTTTGGGATATCAGAAACGATAATCCAGGAAAGGCCCTCTCGACAGGCAAGGCCGCCGACCGCCTTGAGCTCGACCGCCTCATAATCCGTCTGGGGAACCTGAAGGGCCAGAGGGCCGAGATCCAGAAGCAGTTGGACGAGTTGGACACAGAGCTCTCCACCATCCAGTCCAGAATAACCGAACTCCAGAGCAACTGATCATCGAAGCTCCCAGCTTGAACTGGGGGCTTTTTTCTTTGCCCGTGGTAGAATGGGGTCGGCTATCTTCTTGAGAGGAGTTTTTCGCTTTGAGCCTTATAACCAATATAAAAATAGATGGCTTTAGACGTCTACACAGTTTTGAAGTCGAGATGAGGCCCCTTATGGTCCTTATCGGGGCCAACGGTGTGGGGAAGACCTCTTTTCTAGACGGTCTGTCCCTTTTTTCCGCCTCTGCCTCCGGGAAGCTCAACAGGAATCTCTCCGATATGGGAGGTATCGAGAGCCTTTTGACGAGAGGCAGGGCAAAGGAGCTGTCCTTTGCCGCCCATATGGAGGTAGAGGGACGAAACCCCATCCAGTACGATCTGACCTTGGAGTCTAAAGGGGTCGGCTATTCCATAGCAGGGGAAAACCTAGTCCAGAAAAATGAACAGTTCTCAGAGCCTTTCAAGCATATTTGTTCTCATCCTGGGGATATAAAGTATTACGAGGTTGAAGGCAGAAACCTGGTCAAACCGGACTGGGATTACGACACCCTGGAGACATCTCTCTCCCAGGTTCCCAGGATGTTCCGTCAACCTGAGGAGTTAAGGACTATTCTCGCTACCGCAAACAGATATCATGTACTTGACGTAGGGGGCAGATCTCCGGTCAAACTTCCTCAGTCTATGAGACCAGCCCTTCATCCAGGGGAAAACGGCGAGGACCTAGTTCCTTTTCTCTATTATCTGAGGGAAAGCGACTCGGATAGGTTTGAATCGGTGGTCGATTCCATGAGAGCGGCTTTCCCCGGCCTTGAGGGATTCAGTTTTCCACCTGTAGCGGCAGGTATGCTTACTATGACCTGGAAGGATAGGGACTTTACAAAGCCAATCTACATGAACGAGCTTTCAGAGGGGACTTTGCGTTTTCTCTGGCTGGTGGCCCTTCTTCACAGTCCCAAACTTTCATATATCACTATGATAGATGAGCCAGAGACCAGCTTACATCCCGAGTTATTGGGTCTTCTGTCCGAACTAATGAGAGAGGCCTCAAAAAAGACCCAACTTGTCGTGGCGACCCACTCCGATCGGTTTGTAAGGTTCATGAAACCTGAAGAGGTTTTAGTGATGGATCTGGACGAGGACGGGTTAGCTGTTCCGGCCTGGGGGGATTCCCTGGAGCTTGGCGATTGGCTTGAGGACTACTCCCTGGACGAGCTTTGGAGAATGGGTCGCATAGGTGGTCGTCCATGAAGATCGTTATAATAGTTGAGGGAAAGACGGAAAAGGTCTTTTTGCCTCACCTCAGGGAGTTTTTAAAGGACAAGATCCCCAATCGCATGCCTAAAATTGAGCCTCTGAGCTACGATGGCAGAATCCCAAAGGGCGATAAGCTAAAGAATTTGGTGGATAAGCTCTTAAGAGATCGTCGTCCTGCGGATTATGTCATCGCTCTTACCGACGTTTACACAGGTTCCAATCCCCCTGATTTTAAGGATGCCGAGGATGCTAAGGAAAAAATGAGAATATGGGTAGGTAAGGAGCCTAGATTCTTTCCTCATGCCGCTCAGCACGATTTTGAGGCTTGGCTGTTGCCCTATTGGAAGACCATTCAATCCTTGGCTAAACATGACAGAGGGGCTCCTTCTGCCACTCCAGAGTTGGTTAATCATGGAAAACCTCCTGCTGAGTGTATAAAGGAAATCTTTGAAGCGGGGAAAAGCCGCAGCTATTCTAAAACTAGAGATGCAGCGAGGATTCTTAAGGATAACGATCTATCCGTATCTATCGAGAGATGTCCTGAGCTAAAAAAACTGGTCAACAGGATTATCGAGCTTTGTGGTGGGCAGGCCCTGTAGTTTCGTTTCTTCACCGTGATACAATAGGCTAGAGTCTTTTTCGTTGGGAGGGGTTTGTATGCGACGAATCGCAGTTCTCACCAGCGGGGGCGATGCCCCCGGAATGAACGCCGCCATCAGGGCGGTGGTCCGTACCGCTATTTACAGGAAGCTGGAGGTTTACGGAGTCTTACAGGGCTACGAGGGGCTTATGGACGGTGCCTTTCAGAGGCTCGAGCCTAGAGACGTCGGGGGCATTATCCACCGAGGCGGAACGGTCCTCCGCACCGCCAGGAGCGAGAGGTTCAAGACCGAGGAGGGCCTTCTTGCGGCCATATCCTCCATGGAGAAGGCGGAGATAGACGGTCTGGTGGTAATAGGGGGAGATGGGTCCTTTAAGGGGGCCTGGGAGCTCCACAGGCGTGGTGTCCCTGTGGTGGGGATCCCCGGCACCATCGACAACGACGTCGTGGGCACCGACGAGACCATCGGTTACGACACCGCCTTAAACACCGCCCTCGAGGCGGTCAAGAAGCTGAGGGACACCGCCTCCAGCCACGACAGGCTGTTTATAGTCGAGGTTATGGGCAGAGAGGCGGGGTTTTTGGCCTTAAACGTGGCGGTGGCAAGCGGCGCGGAGTTCGTTGTCGTGCCGGAGCGTAAGTTCGATATAGGTTTTCTGTGCGATCGGCTCCACCAGTCCCGAAAGTCGGGCAAACAGCACTCCCTCATCATCGTCGCCGAAGGGGCTATGTCGGCGGTGGAGATGAAGGCCAGGCTTCAGGATACCGGAGGATACGACGCCAAGGTCACCGTGCTGGGCTATATCCAGAGGGGAGGTTCGCCGACTTCCTTCGACACCATTCTGGCGTCCAGGTTGGGCTCTTTCGCCGTCGAGAGGCTGTTAGAGGGGGATAGAGGCATTATGGTGGGGACGGTGTGCCACGGCATGAAGGCATCCCCTCTGAAATCCTCCTGGGAGGGCAGAAAGCCCCTAAACCCCGAGCTTGTCGAATTGGTGGACAAGCTGAGCATATGAAGGACGTATGTGAATCGCTGATCTCCCTGGTGGCGTCCGACCGGCCAGGGAGAGGGCCTTCCAGGCTCTGTCGGTGGGATATGTTGTCCCGTGCCCTGGAGCTTTTAAGCGGGGCAAGCAGGGTTGGGGTGGTGACGGGGTTTTTCATACCCTCAGCGGGAGTGCCTGAGACCGACGGCCCCGGTGGGGCGGTCGCCTTGGCTAGGGCCTTACTCCTGTGCGGAAAGGAAGTGTCACTCTGGACAGATAGTTCATGTTTTTCGGTGGTCCAGGGGGCTTCCTCGGCGATCGGAGGACCTCCTGTGTCGGTGGCTGTTTCCGGTCCTGAGGTTCTGGACTGGGGGCCCGATCTGTTGGTCTATATAGAGAGGCTGGGCAGGGCGGAGGACGGGGAATATTACAACATGAGAGGCCAGGCTATAACCTCCACCGTTGTCCCACTGGACGAGGGGTTGCTCTTGGCGTCTCAAAGGGGGATAAAGTCCATCTCCGTCGGAGACGGTGGCAACGAGGCGGGAATGGGAAAGCTCTTTGAGGGGTTGTCTCGAATTCTGCCGGGTTACGGCTCCTGCCTTTCGGTGGTTTCCTCCGACGTGGCTATTCCGGTGGACGTGTCAGACTGGGGAGGCTACGCCCTTGCAGGGCTCCTATCCATGGAGTCAGGCCTCTGGTGTGGCGTCTCCGGCGAGGAGATCAGGGCTATGATAGAGGCGGAGGTCGCCGAAGGGGCGGTGGACGGGGTGACCCTCCTGGGGAGTCCGTCGGTGGACGGCTTTCCCCTGGAGGATCAGATGGCTATCGGAGAGGATATCCGTCGGCTTACAGCACCGGTTTGAGCTTGCTTTCCAGCAGAGAGGAAAGAGGGAGGGCTATGGCTATTCCGACTCCCGTCTGGACAAAGTCGGTGACCAGCTCCACCGGTGCGGCGGCCCAGCCGTACAGAAGCCCTGCGGATAGGGTGTAACCTGTGGCCATGACCGCAGCTCCGGCGATCATGGCCTTTAACCTGCCCCTAGGGGCCAGGGTTCCGACCACATATCCCTCAAGGCCCTTTATGAGCAGAGTGATAGGGGCCCAGATGGGATATCCAAGTATGAGGTCCGCTAGGGCCGCTCCCAATCCCCCTGCCACAGCCCCGTGTTTAGCCCCCCACAGTATAGCCACGGTGTAGATGATTCCCTCCCCCAAGTTGAAGTAGAGCCGAAACCCCGGAACGGGGACGCTGAGGATGGTTGCCCCGGTCACCATGGCGGCGGCAAGTGCGGCTAAAACCGTTTTTTTCGTCCTCTTATCGGTCATATACATCGTCCTTTCCATAAAAAAGTCCTGTTGCCCTTGCCTTATCCCTTAAGTTTCTGGTACTATCACACTGTGCTTTGTGCCCTATATTATAGGGTTGGTTTGTAGTTCTGGCCCGGTCCAGATTTAGGCCTTGTCCCTCCTCTTTGGACCAGTCCTTCGGAGAGTGGTGTTTCGCCCTTGAAGTCTAAAAAATCCTTTGCTCTCTTCTCCTTCTCTACCATACTCTTTTTCGCTATTTTCTTCGTCGTAATCACCGGCTACAGAGGGGATCTCGGTAGCTTTCGTCTTGATGAGGCTGTGGTGTGCATCGACGTCGACGATTCGGCTATCCCATGGGGTGTGGGGAATCGGTTTGAGTTCGGCGTCAGGCAGCTCTGTGTGCTTTTAGGCTACAGCGGCGGCGACGACGATATGGTCCGTTTCAGCTGGTTTTTTCGTGGACAGCTTGTCCACGAGGAGATCCAGATACTGGACGACGAGAGCAACTATCGCATGTTCTATATTCTGCGGGAGGACGGATCGCCCCTCCCTGTGGGATCCTATTCGGTTCAGATAGACGTCAACGAACGTAAGGCCAGAAAGATGGCCTTTTCCGTCGAACCAAGCGACGAATCTAAGGCAAATTCACAATGAGAGGAATAATCGCGGAATGACCCAGGAAATAAATCAAGAGGAAAGAAAAATAGAGCTAGAAGAAAACGGGGTCGTCTCCGATTCTCCTAAGGAGGAAGAGAGAAAGTCTCCTCCTAGGCCTAGGTATTCCTACGGCCGACTGGCGTCCTTTAGCCTGGTGGATCTCAAGCGGATCGCCAAGGAGGAGGATCTTACAGGCTTTTCGTCTTTGCGGAAAGACGACCTCATAATCGCTATACTGGAAGCTCAGGCTAAGCAGATGAACACCCGGTTCGGTGGGGGAACCCTTGAGATTCTTCCCGAGGGCTACGGGTTTTTGAGGCCTAAGGGCCTTCTTCCCAGCGACGGCGATATATACGTCTCGGCGTCTCAGATCCGTCGTTTTGGGCTCAGAAACGGCGACGTCATATGGGGCATGGTCCGTCGCCCTAAGGAGCAGGAGCATTACGAGGCGTTGCTTCGGGTCGAGGTGGTAAACTTCACCGACCCAGAGGCCGCCAAACGCCGTCCCCATTTTGGGCAGTTAACCCCTATTTTCCCCGATCAGAGACTTTCACTGGAGACCGAGAGCCGTCGGCTCTCAACCCGATTGATAGACCTTTTTTCCCCTATAGGAAAGGGCCAGAGGTCTTTGATCGTGTCTCCCCCTAAGGCGGGTAAGACCACTATACTCAAGGATCTAGCCAACGCCGTTACCACCAATCATCCTGAGATAATTCTGATGGTCCTTCTCATAGACGAGAGACCTGAGGAGGTAACCGACATATCCCGATCGGTGGACGGCGAGATAATCGCCTCGACCTTCGATCGCCCTGCGGAAGAGCATATGAGGGTTGCCAACCTCGCCCTTGAGAAGGCAAAACGGCTTGTGGAGGCAGGAAAGGACGTGGTGCTCCTTCTCGACTCCATAACCCGTCTCGCCAGGGCCTCAAACCTCACGGTGCCCCCTTCGGGGAGGACCCTTTCGGGAGGTATGGACCCCGCAGCTCTTTATTTCCCTAAGAGGTTTTTCGGCGCTGCCAGAAACATAGAGGAAGGCGGAAGCCTTACAATAATAGGGACCGCCCTTGTGGATACCGGCAGTCGTATGGACGACGTTATCTACGAGGAGTTCAAAGGCACCGGTAATATGGAGATCCATCTGTCCAGAAAGCTGGCGGAGCAGAGGATGTTCCCTGCGGTGGATATAGGCCGTTCTGGCACCAGACGGGAGGATCTCCTCATGTCCGAGGAGGACCTTCAGAAGCTCTGGGTCCTTCGGCGGAAGCTGGTCAACGTCGACGACGGAGGGGCTCTCAACCTTATCATGGAACGGCTGAGAAAGACGGCTAGCAACGTGGAATTTTTGCAGGGTATTAAATCTTCCTGATGTAAAAAATTAAATAATGGCGGACTTTACCGCCAAGGGGGAGTGGTGAATTTTGAGCGGAAGAAACTCTAGGTCTTCGTGGCATACGGGCTTTTTTATGGTCGTAGGCCTGTCCATTTGTGTCGGCGTTTTTCTGGCCGTTTCCGCCGGTAGACAGGCGGAGTCGGACGGATGGGGATATTCGATCGATTCCGATTCTGGCGACGGGGTTCCCTCGGGCTTTGTCGTAGTTGATATGTCCAGTGCTTTTGTGGCCATGAGGAATAACTCCGGTGATCCCGGTCCCACCGGAATAGGCCCTCTGTTCTCCGAGCCTATGTACGAGGAGGGCGACCTGATCCTAGACGAGGTTTTGCCCGACGATCCTAAAAGGCCCTCCCTCCTCCAGAGGATGGATAAAGGGGACAGGGAGAAAAGGCTGACCCTGGTCGATATAAGGGATTCCAGTGGGACAGTCTCCTCCTCCCGGAAGGATCAGTCTCCAGGGAAGGTTGACGTTCTGGAGGGGGTTACCCTCGACGAGGTGTCGGTGGCCTGGGTGGAGCATACGGTCCGGTCCGGTCAGACCCTGTTCGACCTGGCAAAAAACGCCAAGGTAACTCAGGAGCAGATCGCCAAGGCAAACGGTTTGACCAATCCTGACAGACTTTCGCTCGGTCAGGTGCTCCTTATACCTAACACCCCTGACGATATAGACGTGACTCTTGACGAGGTTCGTCGTCGTAAGGAGGAGCGTTTGGCCATAGAGAACAAGCTGGTTCCTCTGGAGACAAAGACTTACACCGTGAAGAACGGAGACAGTCTATGGAGCATCGCCAACGAGTTTAACGTCACCATAGATACTCTCTTCGGTGCCAACGATCTGAGAGACCCCGATCGCCTGAAGCCCGGTGTAACCCTTAAGGTTCCTAACCAGGACGGCCTGTTCTATAAGGTCAAAAAGGGAGATAACCTAGGGGCTATCTCGACGAGATATTCGGTAGATATTGACAAAATAGTAGAGATCAACGGTGTCGATCCCAAGAGACTGTCCATAGGTCAGGAGCTTTTCCTCCCCGGCGCCAGCCAGGTGGCTGTGGCACAGGGCTCCTCCCGCTCTAGCGGAAGATCTACTACCGCATCGAGTCGGTCCAGCAGCTCCTTCCGTTGGCCTGTTGTCGGCCGTATTAACAGCCCCTTCGGGTGGAGAAGGCATCCCCTATCGAAGCGTCGATCTTTCCACACAGGGGTCGATATAAAAGGCGCCCGTCACACTAAGATAAGGGCCGCTAAGGCCGGTACTGTGGTCCACTCCGGCTGGATGGGAGCATACGGCCGGGTGGTGGTCATAAAGCACGATAACAAATACAGCACCCTCTACGCCCACTGTCAGCAGCTTTACGTCAGAAAGGGACAGAAGGTCTCCGCCGGTGCGGTAATAGCAAGCGTCGGTACCAGCGGTCGCTCTACCGGTCCTCACCTCCATTTCGAGGTCCGGGTGAATAATAAGCCGGATAATCCCCTCAAATATCTCCGTTGAGGCCGAAGTTTTCCGTCGTTTCCTGTATAATCGGGCATGGGTCGGTATAACCGGTCATGCCCTTTTGTCGTTAATCTGTTTTGGGATGGTGAGATAATATGGCAAAGTTCGTCCTGGTGACAGGGGGAGTGGTTTCTTCTCTCGGAAAGGGTATCACCGCCGCTTCTCTCGGTGTATTGCTCAAAAAAAGGGGTTTCAATGTCTCCATAATCAAGCTGGACCCCTATATCAACGTGGACGCAGGGACTATGAACCCCTTCCAGCACGGCGAGGTTTTCGTAACCGACGACGGGGCGGAGACCGACCTGGACCTGGGGCACTACGAGAGGTTCATAGACGAGGACCTTTCCTCCGCCAACAACCTGACCACCGGAAAGATATACTCCAGGGTCATAGACAGGGAGAGGAAGGGAGGCTATCTCGGTGGGACGGTGCAGGTTATCCCTCACGTCACCGACGAGATCCAGCAGGCCGTTCTAAGGGCCTCCGAAGGGGTCGACGTGGTGATAGCCGAGATAGGTGGAACCGTAGGGGATATAGAGGGTTTGCCTTTTCTGGAGGCAATAAGGCAGCTTAGGAACAAAGTGGGCAGGGAGAACATCCTCTACTGTCACGTGACGCTGGTGCCCTATATAGGGGCGGCTGGAGAGCTGAAGACCAAGCCCACTCAGCACAGCGTTCAGGAGCTCAGAAAGATAGGTATCCAGCCGGACGTCATAGTCTGTCGGTCCGACAGGGCTGTCCCTCAGGACATGAAGGAAAAGATAGCCCTTTTCTGCAACGTGTCCTCCGATTCGATCGCCGAGGCCAGAGATGCGTCCACCATATATCAGGTTCCTTTCAGCCTTTACGACCAGGGATTCGATAAGCTGATCCTCGGTAAGCTCGGTCTCGACGCTGGCCCCGACCCCGATCTCTCCGACTGGAGGAAGGTGGTAGATGGTTTCGCCTCTCCCTCTGGCTCGGTAAAGGTGGCTATGGTCGGAAAATACGTAGGCCTTAAAGACGCCTATCTGAGCGTTATAGAGGCCCTTTACCACGCTGGGATACATAACGATGTTAAGATAGAACTTATACCGATAGAGGCGGAGGATATCGAGACGAAAGGGGCCGAGGCCCTTCTCGAGGGGGTAGACGCTATACTGGTCCCTGGAGGTTTTGGATCCCGAGGGATAGAGGGGAAGATAGCCGCCGCCAGATACGCCAGGGAGAACAAGGTTCCCTACCTGGGGCTATGTCTCGGTTTGCAGATCGCCGTTATGGAGTTCGCCAGAAACGTCTGCGGTCTGGAGGGCGCCAACAGCACCGAGATGGACCTGTTCACCGCCTATCCGGTTATCCACCTGATGGAGGATCAGCAGGGTGTGGTAGATCTCGGCGGTACTATGAGGTTAGGGGCCTACAGATGTGATCTCGTCGAGGGCACTAAGGTCAGAGACGCCTACGGGGTGGATCACGTTATGGAGCGTCACCGTCACCGTTACGAGTTTAACGGAGCGTACAGAGAGCGATTTGAGGGCGCAGGGCTTAAGGTAGCCGGTGTATATTCGGAGCTGAACCTGGTGGAGGTAGTGGAGCTTGAGGACCATCCCTGGTACGTGGGGGTTCAGTTCCATCCCGAGTTCAAGTCCCGCCCTGTGAGGCCTCACCCGCTTTTTATGGGGTTCATAAAGGCCGCTCTCTGATCCTGTATTAGGAGGGGTAGAGTCTTGTATAAGTCTATCGGTTTTTTTGCCCTTTGTCTGGCCCTTTGCGTCTTTGTAGGGGTGTCCCAGGCTTCCGACGAGAGTCCCGCTTTTCAGAGGCTCGACGACATGGAAAAAGTGGTCTACGGCGAGGTTAAAAGCGGAGGGCTTATCTCTCGGCTGAGCGACCTGGAAAAGTCCCTTTTCGGCAGAGAACTGCCTGGGACTGTCGCCGAGAGACAGACGGCGGTGGTGAACTTTCTGGAAAAAGGCAGCGATACCCAGCCATCTTTGCTTTTTAAGCTGGCTATCGCCGAGTGGATCACCGAACAGCGGTCCCAACCCTCTCGGCCTGTAACCGACAGGGTGCGGTCTCTGGAGCGGAAGCTCGAGGGAGAGGCTATGGGCGAGGGGCCTATGGCCATGAGGTTGGAGAGGCTTCTTGGCCTTCTGATAACCGAGCCGGTGAGGTGGGAAAACCTAAGCCTCGCCCAGGGTACGGTGGTAAGGGTGGCACTATCCAGGACGATCTCTCCTTCCAACGTGGCGGTAGGGGATAAGGTTAAAGGAACCCTTACAACCGACCTGGTGATCGGTACCCACCTTGTGGCCCCTAAGGGATCTATAGCCCAGGGAACGGTCTCTAAGGTGTCGAAGCCACGAAGTTTTGGACGTCCAGGGGAGGTCTCCTTTGTCTTCGATACGCTGTTGCCCCCCTCTCTTGGCCCTGTTCCCCTGATGGTAGGAGAGGAAGCTGTCAAGGCCGCCGAGGCGGAGAAGGCCCAGATAGCCGCAGCTGGTGGAAGCCTTGTAGGAGCCCTTTTGTTGGGGCCGGTGGGACTTGCCGGTGGCTTTCTGGTCAGAGGAGATGTCAAGGAAATACCGGAGGGAACCATATTTCACCTGGAGGTCGGTCAGCAGTCCTCCTCTTTGGCCTACCCCGTTCCTGAAGGACTTCAGAGCCTTATAGTGCCTACAGAGGTGGTAGGGGCTCAGAACACCGAAAAACCTAAAAGCGAGGTGGATAGTTTATGATCTCTAGAGGCAAAAAAATAGGTCGTTTTATGGCGGTAGCGGTGCTCTCGGGATCTCTTTTTGCCGGATCTCCCGCTATGGCAATCGATCTTGGCGATGTCCTTAAAGACGTCGCCGGTGTGGCTGTAGGTGGTTTTGTAATAGACCAGATAGCAGGCCCTATAAACGATTTTATAAACACCATCACCTTCAATAAAGGGGCCAAAGTGGAGGGCCATACTAAGGTGGTCCCTATCGTTTCTTTAGGAAGTGGAACCAGAATAGGCGCCGCCCAGGTTGCAGGACCTAGACAGGATGGGGTGGCTAAGGTAAAGGCGGTAGCAGCCATAGAGACCACCTTCAGGGATCGTTTCAGGGTTAAGATATTGGTGCCTGTGGACTCGGTCAATCCGCTTCAGAGATTTGTCAGAGTGCAAGGCGTAGGGGTCTCTGCGGTCATAGACTTCAAGCTTTAACAGGTTTTCGTGATGAGAGGAATCAGATCCGGTTTTCTCGCCTCTTTGATTTTGGTCATAACGGTGGCGGTCTCCCCTGTTTTTGGCTCTCCTCTTGAGGAGGCCACCAGGATCCTTGAGCGAAATACGTCTTTTCACTGGGGAAGAGATTGCCTGGTCTGGGTGGTTCATTATCCCGAGTCTCTGGTCGAGCCTTGGGTCGACGCCGATGCCCAGGCCAGAGGGTATTCGCCCTCCCAGAGGGAGGAGTACCTTCGCTCCTTCAAAGAGCAGCTGCGAATAGGCTCGGCGGAGCCTTTTTTGGTGACGGTGTATCACTTTGGGCCTCAGCCTCTTTCTCTGTCTCCGTTGGGGGACTACCTGTCTCTGACCACCGACGGGGCCAACAGGGTAGCCCCTCTTTCTTACGAGAAGAAGATGGATCAACCTATATCAGGGGTCGTGCAGGGACTGGTCTTTTTTCCTAAACAGCAGGGGGCCTTCTCCCTTGTCTTCAAGGGGTTAGGGGTTTACCCCGAGCAGCTTTTCGCCTTCGATAAGGCGGTTATCTCCGATACGGTGGCTCAGGCTCCTACTGAGGTGGTCAGCCGGATCGTCGAGCTGCCCCCTGTGGAGACCGAGACAGTCCTTTCGTCCAAAGGTGGAAAGACCTCGGTGCCCAAAAAGGAGCCTGAGCCAAAGGCACCGGAGCCCGAACCCCTTCCACCTCCGTCGGATACCGAGCCTCCTGCGTGGCTCGGTCCCGGGCCTGTCCTGACTCCTCCTGACCCGGTGGTGGAGGAAAATCCCTTCGAGGGAATATCGGGAGATATCGCGAGGCAACTCGACGATATCCTAAAAGACGACGAGCTAGAGGCCGACGATAGCTCTTTGGTGTTTTCCAAAGAGACGGTGGTTGAGGAGTTTCTGGATCTGTGGTCCAAAGGGGAGACCGAGGCTATGTTCGACATGATAGCCCCTTCGGCCAGGTCCGAGGGCCTTGCCGCTTTTTCCGAGAGGGCCAATAAATCCCCTCTCCGTTGGTGTCTTTCCGATGGGTACAAACTTAGGTGGTTAGACGATGGAAGGGTCAGGGTTTCGGTGGCCCAGAAATTGGTCCTCATAAGGGTCCTTCAGAGCGAGGTTCTCTCCGTCGTCCGAGAGGAAGGGCGAAGTTTCGTTGTCTGGTAGGCCTTGGGGGATCATTGTCTCTCTTCTGGCCGCTGGAGGGCTCCTGTGGGTCTTTATCGGCGATCTGAACCTCGACGATTTCACCGACGACGATCCTCCCCCTATGGTGGTCGAGATGGATCATGTTACGTTGAGGAGAGGGCTGTCCGGGGACCTTTGGCTTTTCGAGGTCGATTCCGTCAGGAGGACCTTGGGCGTCAGCGACCTTGAGGGCATAGAGGGCAGGAGAAAGGGCCCCGACGGTTCGGTGTGGACCTTGCGATCCCCTACAGGGGAGTATCTGGAGGAAGGCGATAGGCTACACCTTCAGGACGGTAACGGAACCTTTGAGGAGAGGGAAGAGAGTTTTTTATGGAGGGCATCCCGGATCTCCTGGGGAGGCGCTTCGTCGGATGTCTGGATGTTCCCCGATGGCCTGGAGGTCTCCGGGGATAGATACAGCCTTAGCGGTCGGAGAGGAGAGGCTCATCCTTCCGGCAGGGTTTTTCTGGAGGAAGGGGTTATGGAGTGGTGGAACGTAGAGTAGTCGGATTGGCGATGGCCCTTTTCGTGTTTTTAGCGGGGACCCCTCTTTGGGCGTCCGACGATAGCATGGCCACTCTGGACGCCGAGGAGCTGGTCTTCGACGAATCCCGAGGTGTGGCTGTGGCCGAAGGGGGTGCGTCCCTACGGTATCAGGGTATAAGGATGTACGCCGATACCCTGGAGATGGACACCAACACCAACAAGGTCAGGGCCTCCTCTCCAGGATCTAGGGGGGTTACCATAATCTCCGGCGGGAAAGTCTTAAAGGGCCGTTCTGCGGAGTTCGATATATCCTCAAACGAGGGAGTTCTCTACGAGACCGACGTCGCCCTGCCTATCGAGGAGTCGGAGAGCTTGGTCTATCTGAAAGGCGATCGGGTGGAGGTGGCTACGGTGGCCTCCGCCAGGGTAAAGGGATGGCTTCCTAAAAAGACGGGGAAGGTCTCCGAGGATACCACCATCGGGCGGTGGGAGGGGGTCACTGTCACCACCTGTCCACAGCCTCATCCCCACTATAGGCTCAGGGCTAAAAGGCTGGTCCTGATACCCGACCAGAGGGTGGTGGTCCAGTCCCCTCAGGTCTACATAGGTGACCATCTGCTGTTTACCTATCCCTTCGATTACCCTGTTGACCTTCAGGCCCACAGAAGGGATTCCGGTGCCTCTTTTATGCCTAAAGTCGGTTATGACTCCGACAAAGGGGCGGGCCTAGGGCTCTCCGGTCCCTTTATGTGGGAGAAGGGGACTCTGGATATCACCGTTATGGGGTGGTCCAGAAAGGGCCTCGAGTGGGGTGCCAGGGTGGAGCAGGAGCTCCGTCCATGGCTAAGGATTTACGGCGAGACTGTCTGGGAGTACGAGTCCTCCTCCGACGAGAAGAGCTACAGGCCCTCCTGGGGCTTTGTGGCCCAGAGCGAAGGGTGGACCTTTAACGGCCGATGGACCCAGAGGGAGGCCCTCAAAGAGGAGCTTAGAGCTGGGACGTCCTACAAGACGACCTTATGGAGGATGCCCGAGATGGAGCTTTCGTCTCCCTGGTGGCAGATCTCTCAAGGCAGCCCTAGGGAGTATTTTCGGTTTAAGGCCCTTTGGGGCCGTTACGAGGAGACCGGCAAGGGATTGCCGGAGATAGAGAGACTGGGGCTAGGAGGGGAGATTTACGGCAAGATAGATTCTCCCGTCTCCACCTGGGAGCCTTTCTGGCGGCTCTCCTATACCGATTTCCGTTACGACGTCTCCGCAGGAGAGGACCGCCAGAAGGTGACCGACGCCACTGTAGGGGCGGTGTACCGCTCTCCGTCGGGATTTGAGGCGGGGACAGCCTACGTTCGGCGATGGGTGAGCGGTAGGTCCCCTTTCGTCCTGACAAAGACCGATAAGTCCGACGCATGGGACGATTACGACGACGAAGAGCTTATCTACCAGAAGTTCGGCTTTTCCCTGTCCGATAGCTTCCGTCTGGAGCTGAGAGGGGCCTATTCTCTGAAAAAAAGCACCTTAGACGAGATGGCCTATCAGCTGACTTACCGTAAAAACTGCTGTTACAGCTGGGTTCTGACCTACAGAGACGATAGGTACGAAGGGGATAACTGGGCGTCCTTGAGCTTTAACCTGACTGCCTTTCCCGATAACGTGGTCAAGTTCGGGGATAACGAGCTGGAGGATCCTTTCAGAGAGCCTGAAGGTCTTCCAGGAAGGTAAAAGGGAGAGGACCTGCCCTTAAGGGCAGGTCCTCTTTGGCTATACCACCTGTATGTCCAGTATGTGGAGCTTTCTTATGCCGTTAGGGACTTTGACGTGGATCTCGTCGCCTACCTTTTTGCCCATAAGTGCCTGGCCGACGGGGCTGGCGGAGGATATCCTGTTTTTCTTTGGATCCGCCTCTTCCGACCCTACAAGGGAGTAGACGAATTTCTTCTTCAGGGTACTGTCCTCTATGGTTACCGCGGTGCCAAGGGCTACGTGGCTGCCGTCCAAGGTGGAGGAGTCTATTATTTTGGCCTTGCTGAGCTGGGTCTCCAGCCTCTGGATTCTGCTCTCCATCTTCGCCTGCTCGTCCTTGGCGGCGGCGTATTCTGCGTTTTCGCTGAGGTCTCCGAAGGATCGGGCCTCCTCAATCCTCTGGGCGACGGCGTAGCGAGCTTCGCTCCTGAGGTATTTCAGCTCCTCATAGAGCCGATCATATCCTTCTTTTGTCATATCGATTCCGTCGTTAACGGTTGCTTTATCGCTCAAGACTGAAACCTCCCTGGTTACTGTGTTCGTTGAACAGCAATTTTATCAGATACCTGGGGCGGGCACAATCCGATCCGCCCCGATTGCGGCTATGGTGAAAAACTTAGATACTTTTTTGAACTTATGGAGGAATAAATAGACGTGAATAACACAAACCAAGAGAACAGCGTCTCTCCGGTCAACAAGCCGAAGAGCAGAAACAGAAGACGTAAAAAGACCGCACCTGCTTCCAGACCTAAAGAGGGCACCTTACGTTTCATCCCTCTAGGCGGCCTTGGGGAGATAGGGAAGAACATGTATCTCCTGGAGTTCGGAGACGATATCATGATAATAGACTGCGGTCTGATGTTTCCCGACGACGAGATGCTGGGGATCGATTTCGTCATTCCCGATACCTCCTACCTGGAGGCCAATAAATCCCGTATAAGAGGTGTTTTCCTGACCCACGGTCACGAGGATCACGTTGGAGCCCTGCCCTTTGTGCTTCCGGGGCTCGATGTCCCTCTCTACGGGACCAAGCTGACTTTAGGCATGGCCAGCCACAGGCTCTCCGAGGCTCGGCCGGACTATAAGCCTAAGTTTATGGAGATAAAGGCGGGAGATACGGTCAAGGCGGGCTGTTTTTCCGTGTCCTTTATAGCGGTGTGTCACTCGATCCCCGATGGGGTCGCCCTGGCGGTGGAGACCCCTCTTGGCACGGTGGTCCATACAGGAGACTTTAAGCTTGATCCTACCCCCGTAGACGGCAGGGTGACCGATTACAACGCCTTCGCCGAGCTCGGGAAAAAGGGCGTTCTGCTTATGATGTCCGACTCCACTAACGTGGAGAAAGAGGGCTTCACCCAGTCGGAGAGCACTATTTCCGTCACTTTAGAGAGGCTTTTCAGGGAGCATCGGACAAAGAGGATGGTTATATCCTCCTTTTCCAGCAACCTTCACCGAATACAGCAGGTGGTTGACGCCGCAGGGCGGTTCAACCGTAAAGTCGTCTTCGCCGGTAGGAGCATGCTCAACAACGTAGATCTGGCCAGGCGACTGGGATACCTGAAGGTCGAGGACGATATGATGGTTCCCCTTCAGGAGATAGACAAGTATCCCCCTAATCGTATAGTCCTGGTGACCACCGGAAGCCAGGGGGAGACCTTCTCCGGCCTCGTCCTTATGAGCAAAGGAGAGCACCACAGGGTCAAGCTTGGCCCTAAGGACGTGGTCGCCGTCTTCGCCACCCCTATACCGGGGAACGAAAAGATGGTTAGCAACACGGTGAACAGGCTTTTCCGCTGTAAGTGCGAGGTCATCTACGAGAAGAACTCCGGAACCCACGTCTCAGGCCATGCGTCGAGGGATGAGCTCAAGATCATGCTCTCTATGGTTCGGCCGACCTACTTCGTCCCGGTCCACGGGGAGTATCGAATGCAGGTTCGTCACGCCCAGCTGGCTTCACAGGTAGGTGTCCCGAGCAGAAATACTTTCGTCATGGATAACGGCGACGTGTTGACCATCACCGACAAAGGGGCTCACGCCAAGAGCAAGGTCCAGGCTGGAGCTGTTTTGGTGGATGGTTTGGCTTTCGGTGAGCTGGAGAGCAGCGTTATGAGGGAGAGAAAGGTGTTGGCCGAGGAGGGCGTCATGGTGGTCTCTCTGACTATGGATAAGAGATTTAAACTTCTCTCCGATCCGACATTCGAGAGCTGTGGCTTTATGCACCTAAGCGATGCGGAGAATATGAGACGGGAGTTCGTCGATGCGGTCAGACACACGGTGAAAAAGGCATCTACCGTGAAGGGAGTAGATCTGGAGGTAGTGGAGAACAAGGTGGTTTCCCGTTGCAGGGAACTTCTGAGAAAATATACCGGATCGAGCCCTAAGGTGATTCCGATGATAACGGTGATGGATAGATGATCCAGTCGATTATTTTAGGCCTTTTGCAAGGATTGACCGAGTTTCTGCCGGTCAGTAGTTCCGCCCACCTTGCCCTGGCTCAGGCTTTTTTCGGTTTCTCCGAGCCTATGCTTACTTTCGATATCGCCCTTCACTTCGCCACTATGATAGCCACTATGATCTATTTCAGGGAGGATCTGGTTAACCTGGGAGGTCAGTGGTTTTCCGGTCTGGTCAGACCGGATAGCCGAAAGACTCCCGGATGGAATATCGGATGGGCTATGATAGCCGGTACGGCTATCACCGTCGCCTTGGCTCTACCTCTAAAGCCCCTGGTGGAGAGGCTATCCACCTCCGTTTTTGCGGGTGGAGTGGCTTTGCTGGTCACCGGTGGGATTCTCTGCCTGGCTTCTTCGATGGCCCCTAGGACCGGGGCGGTTCGGCTGTTTAACGCCCTTCCTATGGGCCTGGCCCAGGGGTTGGCGGTTATCCCCGGGATATCCCGGTCAGGGGCTACCATAGTGGCAGGGATGATTTCTGGCCTGTCACCTCAGGAGGCTTTCAGGCTTTCGTTCCTGATGTCCCTTCCTGCGGTGTTAGGGGCTACAATTCTGGAGCTGAAGGACGTTTCCTCGGCGGCTATGCCCTCCGGTTGGCTTGTCGGAATGGTTGCGTCCGGGGTCTCGGGGTACTTCGCCCTCAAGGTGCTTCACAAGGTCGTGACGCTGGGGAGATGGAGAGGTTTTGCCCTCTACTGTGTGGCCGTCGGCCTTATCGCCATGTTTATCGGGAGGTAAGCGATTTGCGCTCGGTTATTCTTGCTTCCGCCAGCCCCAGGAGGAGAGAGCTTCTCTCCCTCCTCGGCTGGCCTTTTTCCGTTAAGGTTTCGTCGATCGAGGAGGTAATAGCTCCCTCCGAATCCCCTCAGGGTGCGGTGGTTAGGCTGGCGACGGAGAAGGCGCGCTCTGTCCACTCCGCCTCCGAGGATATGGTTATCGCCGCCGATACGGTGGTGGTATTGGATGGGACGATTTTGGGCAAGCCTTCGTCCCAAGATGAGGCTTTTGATATGGTCAAGTCTCTCGCCGGTAGGAGCCATCTGGTTATGACCGGAGTCGCCGTCGCCCAGGGAAACAGAGTGGTCTCCGATGTGGAGATAACCTCTGTGTCCTTCCGTGAGCTCGACGACGATGGTATAAAGGCTTACGTGGAGACCGGGGAGGGCATGGATAAGGCCGGTGCCTACGGTATTCAGGGCTTAGGGGCCCTCCTGGTCAGCCGAATAGAGGGAGACTATTTTAACGTCGTAGGGCTCCCTCTCCACAGGCTTTCGATTATGGTGGGGGCTTTCGGCTGCTCCCTTGATTCTCAGTGGGGGGTCGATTTATGATGGTCTTTTCCTGGAAGCGTTTTTTTGCCCTATCCCTTTTGGTCAGCCTTGCCCTCAGCTTACCTGGGCTGGCTGTCAGGTGGAACTCGGAGGTCGCCCGTAAGTCGTCGGTTATAGTCGTCGACTGGAAGCAGATTCCAGCCCTTGCCTCTCAGGGGGAGGTGACCTCGTCTGTGGCCCTTAGGTCCCTTATGGACCAGGGAGTAAGGGGGATAATAGTCGGCGAGGTTACCGGTCAGGAGCTGGATAACGGTGTACTGCCCCTGTGGTACGGTCCCCTTGAGGATCTTCCCGGATCCCTGAGGTCCGCCTTATCCGCCGATCTCACCGGCACCGCACTGTCTTTCCCGTCGAACTTCTCTATGGCGGAGAGATGGAGCCTGTTTTTAGGGCTTCGTTTCCCTAAAGGCAGAGCGGTAGTCGCCCAGGGTCACAGTGTTTTTGTCATACCTCAGACCAGAGAACAGCTGGCGTTAAAAGGGGTTTTACCCGACTTTGCAGGGCTCGATATGGCTTCAGAGCTATCCCTTCCGGTTATATACAGGCCAGCTCCTAGAGGTATGGAGCCCTCTAAAACGGTGATCGATACGGTTCGGCTGATATGCGAGCGTTACAACAACGTTATCGGCCTAGCCCCATCCGGCGAGATGGTCGCAGGTTATCCCGATATTTCCGGTCTGGTGGAGGTCGTAAAGGAGAGGAATCTTTTCGTCGCCCAGGTCGAGTTTTCCAGACAGATAGGCGATAAGCCTCTCCAGTGGTCCGTCTGGCCCAGGGTCCTCTCGGTCCACAGCGTCACCGACGAGGAGATATCCTCCCGGAGGCTGGACCGTAAGACCATCGTCGATCGTATGGTCAGAGCGTCGGTGGAGAGGTCGGTGTCGGTGTTGCTTTTCCGGGTCGATCCTCTAGGGGGAGGCAACCAGGTTCTAGATCGATACGGTACGGACGTCAAGGAGCTCAGGGAGATCCTCGCCAAAAGAGGCATAGACGACCGGTGGCCCGCTCCGATGGTCGACTGGGGCTGGTCCCCTACAGGGGCGGTGGCTCTGGCTCTGGTGGGGTTGGCCTGCGTCTGGGCGGTCGGTCGACGGTTTGCCGGAGCCGATGGTCCTGTCTCCATCAAGCTGATTTTGTCCTTCGTCCTGGCGGTGGTCGGTTTAGCCGTCGCCCTCATGCAGTTTTCCTTCGTCTCCCGTCTGGGAGGGGCGATGGTGGCCGCTTTCGTGGTTACCGAGGCCTCTTTGGTCTCACTGGATAACTGGCGAAAGCCCGGCAGGGCGGTCGTAGTAGGGCTGATCGTGGCCCTCGTAGGAGGTCTGGCGATAGCCTCCTTCTATGGCTCTCCCCTTTATATGATGAGGCTCAAGACCTTTTCCGGCGTAAAGCTGACCCTCTTTTTGCCTTTGGTCCTGGTGTTGCTTCACGATATGAGGAGGCGGGAGTATCCCGAGTCTTTAGGGGAGCTTCTAGGCCGTCCCCCGATATGGGGAGAGCTCTTTCTGGCGGGGTTACTGGTTATGGCCGCCGGGCTCATGGTCTACAGAAGCGGCAACGTCAGTTCGGTCCCAGCCTGGGAGATCCAGATGAGAGACACTCTGGAGGCCTGGCTGGTCGCCAGACCTAGGACGAAAGAGGTCTTTTTAGGCTATCCCTGTCTGGTCCTGTGGTGCGCTATAAGGAGGAAGGACTGGATCCCTCGGTACAGGGAGGTCTTTCGTCTCGGTGCGGTGGTGGGCTTCGCCTCGGTGGTGAACACTTTCTGCCACTTCCATACCAGGCTTCCTATAACCCTTTGGCGGGTCTTTAACGGCTGGTGGATAGGTGTCACGATAGGGCTTTTAGCGGTCCTCCTGCTGTTTTTCCTGGTCGTGCCTCTTTGGAGAAAGCTGTCGGTGTCGGTGGAATGAGCCATTTCTCCGCGGTTTTGTGCGGCTTTTACGGTATGAAAAACTTAGGTGACGAGCTACTTTTGCAGGGCATGATCGATCTTTTTGCCTCGGTAGGTGTGGGGAGAGACCGTCTGGCCGTCCTCTCCGGCGATCCCGATCACACCTCAAGGACCTATGGCGTCAGGTCGGTAAGCAGGTGGTCTCCGAAGGATATCTGGGAGCTCTGTAGATCCTCCCAAAGCCTCGTCCTCGGAGGAGGGGGCCTGTTTCAGGATAGCACCAGCGTCAGATCGGTGTCCTATTATTCCGGCGTCATGGCCTTGGCCCGTATGGCGGGCTGTGTCACCTGGGTTTACGGAAACTCTCTGGGCCCCCTTTCGTCTTTTGCAGGCCGGTCCATGGCGAGGTTGGCTTTAAAGGGGGTTAGGTCTTTGGCCCTTAGGGACAGGTCCTCTATGGCTCTGGCGAACCGTCTGGGCCTAAAGGCGGTGATGTGTCCCGACCCTGTCACCGCTCTCTCTCTGGAGAGAGCCTACGGAGACCGGGTTTTGGTCAACCTCAGGCCCTGGGACGGTCGTCTTGAGATCGAGGCTGCCAGGGCCATAGGGGGTTATCTGTCCTCTCGGTCTTTAACGGCGGTAGGGGTGGCTATGGCCCCTGAGGATAGGGATCTCATGGAGGGACTAGTTGGAAAGGGTTTGTTAGATCTTGAGGACATAGTCCTGCCCGACGGGGCTAACCACCCTGTGTGGCGTTCCGGTGGTTTTTCCGTAGGCATGAGGCTCCATTTTAACGTGCTTTCCTCCCTTTCCGGCATTCCCGGCGTGGCGGTCCCCTACGATCCTAAGGTGAGGGACTACGGCTCTTCCGTAGGTTACGGTGTGCTAGGGCATGGAGGGACAATAGAGCCCTCTGGCCCCGATTTTAGCTGGCTGGAGAGCTGTAAGGAGATGTCCGGAGAGGTCTTTAGGTCCTGCTGGAAGGATGTGATTAAGCCTTGAATCTGGACGATATAGCTTTATCGGTGAGAAAAGACGTGGTGAGAATGGTCGGGAACGCCCGGTCGGGCTACGTGGCCTCCGCTCTTTCGGTGCTGGATATCCTGGTTTACCTTTACGAGAGGGAGATGTCGGCAAACCCTTCCGGCTCGGATAGAGACAGGCTGGTTATGGGAAAGGGCCACGGTTGCCCCGCCCTCTACGCCGTGTTGGCCCACAGAGGTTTTTTTGACCGAGAGGCTTTATGGAACTTTCGGAAGCTCGGGGCTCTGCTACAGGGCAGGCCCGACGGAGCTCGAACCCCAGGGGTCGACGCTTCCGCAGGCTCTCCCGGTCTGGCACTAGGTATCGCCAACGGCATAGCCATGGCCCACCGTATGGACGGACTTAAGGGGAGGGTGTTTTGCGTCATAGGGGACGGAGAGCTTCAGGAAGGGGCTCTCTGGGAGTCCGCTATGACCTCATCCTATCGAAAGCTGGGGTCGGTGGTCCTGGTTGTGGATCAAAACGGCGATCAGATGGCCGGTCCTGTTTCTTCGGTGAAGGCGGTAGAGCCGTTAGGGGATAAGTTTACCTCCTTCGGCTGGAGGGTCTCCCGCTGTGACGGCCACGATTTCAACAGCATGGCCCAGGCCTTTTCCTCCTGTGGCGACGGTGACGTTCCCTCGGTGGTAATAGCTAAGACCAAAAGGGGAAAAGGCATCTCCTTTTTCGAGGACCATCAGGAAAGGGATCTCTCTATGTCTCGAATAGAGGCGGAGAGGGCCCTTGAAGAACTGGACGACGCAGGTGAGTTAAATGGCTGATACGATAAAAGACGTTCTTTGCCGATCTTTGGTCGGTTTAGCGGAAGAGGACGATAACATGGTGGTCCTGAAGGCCGACGGAGTTTCCCCCTGGCTTTCCGGCTTTGAGAAGGTCTTTCCCGATAGGTGCTTTAATTTGGGCATGGCGGAGCTCGACCTCGTCTCCACCGCCGCAGGTATGGCCTCGGCGGGAAAGAAGCCCTGGGTTTTCTCCACCGCCTCCAGGCTTGTGGGCAGGGCTTACGATGCCCTCAGGACCGCCGTAGCCCTTCCTGGGCTACCTGTTAAGGTGGTGACCTTTTACGGAGGGGTCTCCGCCGGTGAGGACGGGGCGGTTTCCCAGATACTGGAGGATCTCTCCCTGATGAGGTCCCTTCCGGGGATGTCGGTGTGGGTTCCCTGCGACGGCCTGTCCTGCGGCCCTATCCTAAAGGAGGCCTATAAATCCGATGGGCCCGCCTACGTGAGGCTTTCGGCCACCGATATGCCCGATGTCTACGACGGTCAGTCCCTTCAGGCGGAGGTTCTCGGCGCTGTTTCCCTCAGAGCCGGAGACGGCGTCACCCTCTGTGCCTGTGGTATTATGGTCCACGAGGCTCTCAGAGCGGCCTCCATTTTGGCACAGCAGGATATCACCGCCGAGGTGCTGGACTGCCGTTCTCTGTCCCCTCTGCCCGAGCGGGCCATTCTGGATTCGGTTCACCGAACGGGCTGTTGTGTGGTGGCGGAGGAGCATAGCTCCAGAGGAGGATTAGGGGAGGCGGTGGCCTCTATGCTCTGCAAAAACTATCCTGTCTCCTGCCGATTTGTATCTATCGAGGGCAGGCCGGGTCAGAGCGGTTCGCCGAGAGATCTTTTAGAGTACTACGGTTTGACATATCAGCAGATAGTGGGGGCCGCCGTTGAAGCGTGGACGATGAGGAGGCGATAGTTTGGATATCCGAATGTCCGGAATCACCAAGATGTTTAAGCCCGATATACTTGCCATCAGCGACCTTTACCTGTCTATACCTAGAGGGGATTTCGTCTATCTTATAGGGGAGACCGGCTCGGGGAAGAGCACTTTGCTCCGGCTTCTCACCAGAGAGGTCCGTCCCAGTCGAGGTCAGCTGTCGGTGGGAGGCATCAACCTCAGAAAGATTAGAAGAGGACAGCTGGCCCACTACAGGAGGGATATCGGCGTAGTCTTTCAGGACTTTAAACTACTATCCCATCTCACGGCGTGGGAGAACGTTTCCTTCGTACTGGAGGCTATGGGGTTTTCCCCAAAGCTGGTAAAAGAGAGGACCAACGACGTCATGGATCGGGTGGGACTGTGGCACAGGAGAAACCTCTACCCTCCCCAGATGTCCGGCGGAGAGCAGCAGCGAGTGGCTATAGCCAGGGCGATAGTGGGCTCTCCTCCTCTCTTTCTGGCCGACGAGCCAACCGGAAACCTCGATCCCCATACGGCGGAGCAGGTCCTGAAGCTCCTCCTTTCCATTCACGCCTCAGGTACGACGGTCATAGTCGCTACCCACGACGGAGGGCTGGTCGATTCCTACAGGCAGAGGGTGGTAGTGCTCCGTCAGGGCAGGCTTATCCGTGACGAGAGAGGAGGGAGGTACGAAATAGATGGCGACCTTTAGATACGCTTTCAGAGACGCCTTCAGGATAATGAAGGCCCACTGGGGGGTCAGCTTTTTGACCCTCCTCACAGCTTCGGCGGTGTTCTTTTTGGTAGGAGGAACCGCCCTTTTCTCCCTGAATATGAATCAGGTTACGTCCTCCATAGAGGGGGACCTGTCCATCCAGGCCTTTATAGATCAGGAGGGGGACGCTAAGGCGGTTGCAGGAGCGATGAAGAGCCTTCCGTGGGTTTCGTCGGTAAGGCTGATATCCCCTGATGAGGCCCTTTTGAAGCTTAAGGCTAAACTGGGAAATCAGGCGAAGGCTGTGACCCTTTTAGGTAAAAACCCCCTCCCCTGGACCGTCGAGATAGGCTCCAACAGGGCCCAGGACGTGCCCTCTATCGTGAGGGAATTGCTTTCCCACGGCTCGGTGGACGACGTGGTCTACGCCGGTGCCCTTGCGGAGCGGCTGGCCAAGGTCTCCGCTACCTCAAGCAAGATAGCTCTGGCGGTGCTGTTGGTGGCGGTGGTGGTCAGTGCCTTGGTGCTTTTCAATACCATCAGGATAGCTGTTTACTCTAGAAAACAGGAGATCTCCGTTATGCTTCTAGTAGGGGCTACCAGGCTTTACGTGGTCCTTCCTTTCGTCATTCAGGGGGTCTTTATAGGTTTATTCGGATCGCTGATCGCTGTAGGGGTGATTCAGGTCTTTTACGGCGACGTTATAGCTTCCCTGTCCTCCACGATGCCTCTCCTGCAGTTTATTCAGGAGGGAGAGCTGCTTTACAGGCTCTACGGTATATTGATCGGTACCGGAGTTATGGTGGGGTGGATATGCAGCTGGATGGCTGTAAGTCGGTTTATAGCTCAGGCGCTGAAACCCTGGTGAGGAGGTGCTTTTTTGATCAAGAGACTTCCCCTTTTAGCGTTATTCGTCCTTTTGTCCCTTTTCGCCGGATCTTCCTGGGCGGAGACTCCGGAGGATCTGGACCGTAAGATAAAGGAAGAGCAGAGGCGTATGGAGATCCTGGATCGTCAGGCCAGGAGGCAGGAGGAGCTTTTAAAGGCATCTAAGGTCAGGGAGGCCAGCTACCTTCAGGAGCTTTCCAAGTTCGATCAACAGCGTAAGGCGGCGGAGCAGAGCATGTCCCTCCTGGAGCTTCAGAGGCGAAAGGTCCTCGGGGAGATCTCCGCTATGGAGAAGGATATCGCCAGGCTGGAGAAGGAGATCGAGAGGATAAAGGCTTTCCTCTCCGAGAGGCTTGTGACTATATACAAGTTCGGAGGGACAGCTGAGCTAAATCTACTTCTATCCTCCCAGAACGTCTCCGACGCCATGAACACCGGATATCTGCTTAAAAGGCTGGCGAACCAGGACGAGGAGCTCATAGGCTCTGCGGAGAGGGAGACCGCCCAGGTCAGGACCTTGATAGCCGGTCTGGCCGCCAGGGAGAAGGACCTCCAGAACAAAAAACGCCAGATGGCAAACCAGAAAAAAAAGCTGGAACAGGCGGTGGCGGAGAGAAACGGCTTGCTCAAAAAACTGAGGGAAAACCAGGACGCCTATCGCCAGAGCCTCAAGGAGGCGGAGCAGGACCAGAGGGAGATTCAGGCGAAGATTCAGGCCTACATAAAGGCGAAAGAGGAGCTTGCGAGGGCTAAAAAGCCCGGAACTCCTGAGGCACCTCCCCTTCCTAAACACGGTGGTAAATTTCAGTGGCCCGTCAGAGGCAGGATAACCAGCCGCTTTGGGACCAGGGTTCATCCGGTGTTTAAGACCAAGACCGTTCATACCGGAATAGATATATCCGCTCCTAACGGGACTCCAGTCAAGGCGGCTGGAGCGGGAGACGTCCTTTACGCCGGGTGGCTCAGAGGATACGGCCAGATTATCATTTTGGATAACGGAGGGGGATACTCTACGGTCTACGCCCATCTCAGCCGTATAATAGCTACCGAGGGCCAGAGGGTCGCCGCTGGTCAGCATATAGGAAACGTAGGGGATACTGGGGTCACCACCGGCGCTCACCTTCATTTTGAGGTCAGGGTAAAGGGAGATGCCAAAGATCCTCTCAAGTATTTAGGTAGATAATCTGACAGGAGGGGATTTTTTGAAAAAAATTAGGGATCTGCTGATAGGAGTTCTCATAGGTGCCGGTGTTGTCACCGGAATAGTCGCCGCCCAGGCAGGAGGCCTTAAGGACATAGACAGGGTCGCTCCTTTCGACCTGGATTCTCTCTGGCTGATGAAACAGGCCAGAGCCATTATAGAGGCCTATCAGGTGGACGCCGACAGCGACGATGTGACCGAAAAGGACCTGCTGTACGGCGCGGTGGATGGAATGGTGTCAGCCTGGGGCGATCCCTATACCCGCTTTGTCGATCCTGAGAGGCTCGAGCAGGAGCAGACCGATCTGAGGGGAAAGTACGGTGGTCTAGGAATATACATAGGCCAGAGGGACGGGGCTATACTGGTGATAAGCCCTATAGAGGGGACCCCTGCGGAGAAGGCGGACCTCAAGCCTCAGGACCAGATCGTCAAAATCGGCGACGAGGTGGTTATCGGCTGGGATCTCCATCAGGTCGTCGAAAACCTGAGAGGAGAGCCAGGGACCCCGGTCACCATATGGATAAGGCGGGAAGGGGAGCAGGATCTCCTCAAAAAGGATATGGTTCGAGAGGAGATAAAGCTCGAGTCCGTCCGTTACGAGATGTTAAGCGACGATATAGGGTATGTAAGGCTCTCTCAGTTTAAAGACACCAGCCCTTCCGACGTCGGCAAGGCCATTATCGAGCTCAAAGCTCAGGGAGCTACAGGACTTATCTTGGACCTCAGAAACAACGGTGGAGGGCTTCTAAACGCAGCAGTGGAGATATCCGATATGTTCCTCGACGGAGGGCTGGTGGTGGGAACTAAGGGCCGGGTCGATCGGGCCAACGAGGAGCTTTTTGCCACTCCCGGAGTGCTCACCGACCTTCCTCTGGTGGTCCTCATAAACGAGGGCAGCGCCAGCGCGTCGGAGATAGTCGCCGGTGCGGTCAGAGACAGGGATAGGGCCCTTCTGGTGGGGAGGAAATCCTTCGGAAAGGGGTCGGTCCAGACCCTGTTCAACCTGATGGACGGTTCCGCCCTCTACGTGACCATCGCCAGATATCACACCCCTAACGGCACCATAATAGACCATCTAGGGATATCCCCCGATCTGGACGTAAAGGGAGACTGGTCCAGGGAGAAGGACAAAGACGTCCAGCTTAAAGGTGCTCAGAGGCTTATGACCGCCATCAAAGAGGGCAAGGTAGTTCTTCCTCTGTCCGGTGACCTTTCTTTCCTGGTGGTTTCGGAGGACCATGAATCCTAGACTTTAGTTCGGTTGCATAAGCTCCCAAGAGAGGTTATTATTGAAAAGCTGTCTAGTCTATACCAGTGGCCCCGGGTCTCTTTGGGCGAAGGGGCACTTTAATGAGGAGGCAAACGCCTTGAAGGGAAAAGTTGAAGCCATCATAGGTGCCCAGTGGGGCGACGAGGGCAAGGGAAGGATCGTCGACTCCCTTGGAGATAGAGTCGAGGTTTTCGCCCGGTATCAGGGAGGAGCCAACGCTGGCCATACGGTGATAGTGAACGGTGAAAAACACGTATTTCACCTTCTGCCGTCCGGGATGCTCTACTCCGGCAAGACCTGTGTTATAGGTAACGGTGTGGTTATAGATCCTGAGCAGCTTCTCAAAGAGCTGTCGGACCTCCAGGCGGGGGGGAAGGATCGTTCCCGTCTAGTCATAAGCGGTTCGGCCCACGTGGTTATGCCTTACCACAAAAAACTGGATCAGGCTCAGGAGGCCTCTAGGCCTCAGGGAACCAAGATAGGAACCACCGGCAGAGGCATCGGCCCATGTTACGTGGATAAGTATAACCGATGCGGCATAAGGGTGGAGGATCTTCTCGATCCCCAGGCCCTCAGGGAGAAGCTCCAGAGCAATCTGGACGAGAAAAACCTGCTGTTCACCAGGATCTACGACGAAAGCCCCGTCTCCTTCGACGAGGTCTACCGTCAGGCGATCTCCTGGGGAGAGGCCCTGGCTCCCTACGTCGACGACGTATCTTTGGTCATCCACAGGGCCCTCGAGAAGGGGCAGACAGTCCTTTTCGAGGGAGCCCAGGGAACCCTTCTGGATATAGATCACGGAACCTATCCGATGGTGACCAGCTCCAGCCCGACTTCCGCCGGAGGCTGTGTCGGACTAGGGGTGGCCCCTCAGTACATCAGCCGGGTCTTCGGGGTGGTCAAGGCCTATCTAACCAGAGTCGGTGAAGGGCCTTTCCCGACGGAGGACAAAGGCGAGATGGGACAGAAGCTCAGAGACGCCGGAGGCGAGTACGGAGCTACCACAGGACGGCCCAGAAAGTGTGGATGGCTCGATATGGTGGCCCTCAAGTACGCCGTAAGGATAAACGGCATGACCCACATGACCTTGACCAAGCTGGACGTTCTGACCGGTCTGGACGAGATAAAAGTCTGCGTAGCCTATAAGGTCGACGGCAAGGAGACCGAGGATTTCTCCGGCAATATCTCCTTTCTCGAGAAGGTGGAGCCGGTCTACAAGGTCTTTCCCGGCTGGAAGGAGGATATCTCCTCCGCCAGGACCTTCGAGGATCTTCCTGATGCGGCCAGAAACTACGTTTCCTACATAGAGGAGGAGACCGGTGTCCCGGCGGCCCTCATCGGTGTAGGTCCCGCCAGGGACGAGATGATCCTCAGAGGCATCTAAAGGAAACCTCTAAAAAGTCACGTACAGGCGAGGCCCTAGGGTCTCGCCTTTTCTTCTCTTCAGGAGGGGTTATAGTGATACTGGTGGACATAGATTTCTGCGATGAGGGAAGGGCCAGAGAGATCGCGGCGATAGACCTTCTCTCCCAGCCCGCCCCCTGGCCTCTGGAGGCTATATTGAAGGACATGAGGGAACGACAGGGAGAGGTCGTGTATCTAGGGGCTTTCTATAAAAGTGGGATGGTCGGATTTGTCGCCTTAGAGCCTAGAGCAGAGGACCTGTGGGTATTGCAGCTCTCCGTGGATCCCGAAAGGCGCAGGTGGGGCGTCGGAAGTCAGCTTATAGGGGCGGCGTCGGTCTTCGCCGACGAGAGGGGATGTTCTCGGATATTCCTGTCCGTAAGGGCCTCTAACCGAGGGGCCTTGGAGTTCTACCGAGCCTTAGGGTTCAGGCAGAGAGAGGTTTTGATCAACTATTATTCAAACGGAGAGGATGGAATAAGGATGTTTTTAGAGCTTTGGTAGTATAATCTGTCCGCTGTGTCCTCCAATTTGACATCATATTTCAGAAAGGACGTTTTTGTCGTGGAGTTTTTGCTGTTAGGATCTGTTGCCCTGTACTTTTTGTCCGCCTTAGGGGCTTTGTGCTTTGGGAGGCGGGCTCCTGGAGGTTGGATAGTGCCTGTTTCCACGGTTTTATCCTCCGCCATGGTCGCCTTGCCTCTGATATCGGTGCTCTTAAGAGGGACTATCGTCGATATTCAGGTTCCCTGGGCTATACCTGTAGGTTCCTTTCACCTCCGTATGGACGGCCTGTCCGGTTGGTTCGTCCTGATCCTCTCTCTGATATCGCCTGCTGTGGCCTTTTACGGCAGAGGATATCTGAGGGACAGAGGCGAGACCTCCGGCGGTTCCTGGATGGGCTTTTGCCTCCAGATCCTCTCCGGCGGTATTTTCATGGTGTTGATATCCTACGATGGGATTCTCTTCCTTCTCTCCTGGGAGATAATGTCTATGGCCGCGTTTTTCCTGGTCATGTTCGATCACCACAAAGAGGGTAGCAGGAGGGCCGGTTGGGTCTATCTTATCGCGACCCATCTAGGAACCGCCTTTTTGTTTTTTATGTTCTTCCTGCTCGGAGGGAAAACAGGCTCATACGATTTCAGCTCCTTCGGCGGTCTGGCCGGGGTTGCGGATTTGGTATTCGCCCTGGCGGTGATCGGATTTGGGGCTAAGGCCGGTTTCTTTGGCCTTCACCTCTGGCTTCCTGAGGCCCATCCTGCCGCTCCCTCTCATGGATCGGCGATGATGAGCGGCGTCATGGTAAAAACCGGCATATACGGCGTCGTCAGGATTATGACGATGGCCGAGGTCTGGCCTCAGTGGTGGGGCTGGACCCTGTTGATACTGGGTGTCATATCCGGCATAGGCGGGGTGATTCACTCGGTGGTGCAAAAGGATCTCAAAAGACTGTTGGCCTTCTGCACGGTGGAAAATATAGGTATAGTCCTGATAGGGCTTGGAATCGGGGCCCTTGGAGCGGGATACGACCGATCCATAGGTATCATAGCCGTCTGTGGAGCGTTGCTTCACTGCCTCAACCACTCTATATTCAAGGCCGGCCTCTTTATGGCGGCGGGATCGGTGATAAAGGCCACCGGCACAGGGGACATGAACCTCCTCGGAGGGCTCTACAGGACCATGCCTAAGTCGGGCCTTGCCTTTCTCCCTCTCTGTCTCTCCGTTTGCGGCCTCCCGCCTTTTAACGGTTTCGTCGGTGAGTTCCTGATATACAAGGCGTCCTACTGGACGGTGGTGCCTCAGGAGCTTTCATCAGTGGGCCTGAGGATAGGCGGCTTCGTCGCTATTTCCTCTTTGGCCCTCATAGGAGGGCTGGCCGCCATGGCCTTCCTGAAGGCCTATGGCACGGTTTTCTCCGGCCAGCCCCGGTCCGATCTGGGCTATACCGAGGATCCAGGGCCTTTCATGACCTTGCCTATGCTGTCTCTGGCGGCTTTCTGCCTCGCCCTTGGACTTTGCGGCTCCCTGTCCATCCTGCTGGCCGGGGCGGTGGCGTCGTCGATCCATCCTATCGGCCTACACCAAAGCAGCCTGATGTCGGTCATAAGGATATCCAAGGTGTATATGAACGTGGCGGTGCTCTCCATAGGGCTGCTAGCTGTGGTCTTTGGACTGTACAGCCTCAGGGCGAGGCTTCAGAAAGGCAGGTCGGTGTCGTACGGCCCTGTGTGGGGATGTGGCTATAGCTGTCCCTCCCCTAGGATGCAGTACACCGGTTCGTCTTTTTCCCAGCCTGTGTTGGTGGCTTTTAGCTCCTTTTTACGCTCCCATATCGGTGGGTCATGGCCGGAGGGCTATTTCCCCGGGCCCTCCAGCTTCTGGACCGAGAGCACAGGGGTTTTTCAGCGATATCTTTACGATCCTATGTTTGGGACGGTGATGAAGGTGGTTCAGGAAATTAAAAAGCTCCACAGCGGTGGAACCCACCTGTACGTGTTTTACGTCTTTGTGGCCCTGGTGGCCGTTCTCACCTGGAGCCTGCTATGGTAGGGGAGTTGTTTTTTTCGATCCTGGCGGTGGCGATGGCCCTGGTGGGAGCTCCTTTTCTGAGGACCGTCGTAAACAGGACCAAGGCGGCGATGGCCGGAAGGCAGGGACCTCCTCTCCTCCTTCCCTATCGCTCTTTGCTCAGGCTTCTGTCCAAAGGGGCGGTGTACGGAGACGGCACTACCTGGGTCTTCAGGGCTGGCCCGGTGGTCTCCCTGGCTAC
This sequence comes from Dethiosulfovibrio salsuginis, assembly GCF_900177735.1. Classification (NCBI taxonomy): domain Bacteria; kingdom Thermotogati; phylum Synergistota; class Synergistia; order Synergistales; family Dethiosulfovibrionaceae; genus Dethiosulfovibrio; species Dethiosulfovibrio salsuginis. Next base: position 36,645 of record NZ_FXBB01000021.1, read on the forward strand.
GGCCTTTGGGGCCCTTTGTCTGGTTCCCTTTGCCGGTAGACCCTCGCTGATCCACTTCGACGGTGACGTAATCCTCATGGCTTATCTCCTGGGGGTGGGCCGATACTTCACCGTCTTGGCGGCTATGGACACAGGGTCCAGCTTTGAGGGCATGGGGGCCAACAGAGAGGCCTTTTTCTCCGCACTGACCGAGCCGTCGTTGCTCTTAGGGGTAGCGGGACTGGGTGCTATAACCGGATCTCTGTCTCTGAGCGGCATATACGGCGGTATAGGAGGGGCCGCTTTTCTGGGGGCCAACTTACCCGCTATGATCTTTATCCTGGCGTCTTTCGTCATCGTCTACCTCACCGAGAACTCCCGTATCCCTGTGGATGATCCCACTACTCACCTGGAGCTGACCATGATACACGAGGTGATGGTGCTGGACCACTGCGGCGTGGATCTGGCTTTCATAGAGTACGGTGGAGCTCTGAAGCTGTGGACCATGGGCCTTCTGATCACCGGTTTGGTCTATCCCGGAGGGAGCGGTTCTCTGTTTCTCGATGTGGCTCTGTCGCTGCTCTGTCTTTTGGGATTGCAGGTCGCTTTAGGGCTGGTGGAGTCCTCTATGGCTCGCCTTAAGATGGGCCGAATCCCCCAGTTTTTGGCGGTAGGCTTCGTTATGTCCACTCTGTGGATTATGTGGGTCGTGAGGTGATCCTGTCATGAGTCAGTTTCTTATAGCCCTGCTTTTGCTGGTGAATCTGAATATGTTCGCCACCTCCAGAGTCGACAGCCTTATAAGGTCCGTCGGAGTACAGGGCCTGTTGGTGGTCTGTCTGGTGGCACTTTATCCTGAGGGCGGTTTTTCTTGGGGCGGATGGGTCTTCCTGGCGGTGACGGGCTTGATCAAGGCGATAATTCTCCCTGCGGTGATGTTCAAGGCGCTAAAGTCCGTCGGTATAAGGAGGGAGCTTGAGCCTATGGTAGGCTACAGAAAGTCGCTGTTTATAGGCCTCATAGCGATAGGTTTTTCCTTTTGGGTTTCGGTGAAGCTCCCTCTCCCCTCCGGTGTTCTGGAGCCCGCCCTTACTGTGGCCCTTCTGTCGATGATAGCAGGGCTGTTTCTGGTGGTCTCGAGGAAAAAAGCCATATCCCAGGCCATAGGTTATCTGGTCATGGAGAACGGAATTTACGTATTAGGCCCCGCCCTTGCAATCCATAGCCCTCTTATCGTCGAGGCAGGGGTGCTTCTGGACCTGTTCGTCGGGGTATTCGTAATGGGAGTGATTATCCTCCATATAAGGCGGGAGTTTAACCACATCGACGTGGATAGACTGTCCGAGCTGAAGGACTGATTTTGATATGATCTGGATTATAGTGCTTTTGCCCTTTATCTCCGGGCTTGTGAGTTTCGTCGTTCCCTGGTCTCCTATCAGGAGAGCTATGTTGGTTTCGGTGTCCTTTGCCCATACGATAGGGGTGTTCTCCCTGTGGTCAAAAGGCTACGATCTTCCTGTGGAGAGCTGGATAGCCGTAGATGGGCTTTCGTTGTTTTTTCTGCTCATAACGTCGTCGCTGTTTTTTTTAGGCTCTTTCTCGACGGTGGCGTACCTCAAAGGCCATAGGTTCCCCGACTCGGAGAGGCCTTTTTCCAGGGAGTCGGTTTTCGTGGCCTCGATGCTCATTTTTCTGGCTACTACCACCCTGGTTATCGTCAGCCACCATACAGGGGTTTTCTGGATGGCCATAGAGGCCACTACCTTGGCTACCGCCCCTCTCATAGCCTATCAGAGGTCCCCTGGAGCTCTGGAGGCCGCCTGGAAGTATCTCCTGATCTGTTCCGTAGGGATCGCTATGGCTCTGGTGGGAAACACCGCCCTTGCGGTGTCATCCCTATTCCCCGGCGGTGGACACTCTATACCTATGACCTTCCAGGGCCTGGCGGAGCAGGGGATAGGGCTGAACCCTCTGTGGCTGAAGATAGCCTTCGCCTTTATCCTGGTGGGATACGGAACCAAAATGGGTCTCGCACCTATGCATACCTGGTTGCCCGACGCTCACAGCGAAGCTCCCTCTCCGGTATCGGCGTTGCTTTCCGGTGCTCTGTGTAACTGTGCGTTGCTGGGGATAATAAGGACGGGATCTATCTTAAATGGGGCCGGCATGGGCTATTACTGGAGAACCTTGATGATCGCCTTCGGGGTCCTCTCGGTGATCATGTCGGGGTGTATGGTTCTCAAACAATCGGGGTTTAAGCGGCTTCTTGCCTACTCTACCGTGGAGCATATGGGTATACTGGCTATAGCGGTAGGGGTTGGTGCCGGGACAGGAGGACTCTTTCACGCCCTTAACCATTCCCTAACTAAAGGCTCTCTGTTCTTCGTCGCCGGGTCGGTGCTGAGCCTGTACCACACCAAGGCTATCGCTTCCGTCTCGGGGCTGATCCGCCTTGCTCCGGTCACAGGGGCTATTTGGATAGGTGGTTTTATGTCCATATGCGGACTTCCTCCTTTTGGGACCTTCTTCAGCGAGATGATGATCCTATCGTCCTTAGGGTCTCAGGGAAGGTGGCTAGTCATGGGAATCCTCCTTCTAGGGCTCTCTATGGTATTTATCGGGATGTGGAAGGCGGTTATATCCATGGTGTTCGGCGACGTGTCCCCTGGTCTGGACGTTCCTTCCGGTCGAAAGATAGTCTGGGAGGACCTGCCTCCTATGATCCTCTGTGGGACGGCCCTCGCCCTGGGGATCTGGACTCCCGCTCCTCTTTGCCGTCTCATAGAGAGCGCCGCTTCGGCGATATTGGGAGGTATTTAGATGTACTGTTATTCGACGAGAAACATGGTGGCTTTTCCTCTTTCCCAGGTGACCGTACGGCCTGTGGAGGACTTTCTGGATTGGGTCGCCGACGGAGTCGTACAGGGTGAGCGGTTGATCTCGCTCTTTTACCGCAAAAACAGGACCCTCTGTGCGGTTTTAGCCGACGACTCTAAAGGCTCCCTCTCGGTGGCTATGGGGGAGGTTAAAGGGGATTCTTATCGGTCTTTGACCCCCTCCTGTCCTCAGGCTCACCTGTTTGAGAGGGATATAGCCGAGAGGGGAGGCCCTACCCCTGAGGGCCATCCCTGGCTGAAGCCCGTCAGGTTTCCCGAAGGCGGAGCTCTAGGAAGCTCCGTAGGGAAGATGGACTTTTTCGAGGTTCGAGGTCAGGAGGTCCACGAGGTCGCCGTAGGGCCGGTTCACGCTGGGGTTATAGAGCCAGGGCACTTTAGGTTTCAGTGTCACGGCGAGATAGTCCTCAACCTGGAGATATCCCTCGGTTACCAGCACAGAGGTCTGGAGAGGGTTTTTAGAGGGGGCAGATCGGTAAGGCAGGCTATAGTGGCCGAGTCGGTGTCGGGAGACTGCACCGCCGGTCACGGTGGTGCCTACTGCGGGGCCATAGAGGCCCTGTCGTCCTGTGAGGTGGAGCCTAAAGCCTGCGCCATAAGGTGTATAGCCCAGGAGCTGGAGAGAATAGCCTGCCATATAGGAGACCTAGGGGCCATGGCCGGCGACGTAGGCTATCTCCCTACATCTTCGTTTTGCGGCAGGATCAGGGGAGATGTTCTAAACCTCACCGCCTCGCTGTGTGGAAACCGTTTTTCCAGAGGGCTTTTCCGTCCAGGAGGGGTCCTGTGGGATATAGACGATACCATGGTCGCCTCGCTGCTTGAGCGAATGGCCAAAATTCGCTCCCAGGCCAGGGACGCCATAGGCCTTCTGTGGAAGACCCCTACCGTTATGGCCCGGTTCGAGAACACCGGAATGCTCTCCCCAATGGACTGCGAGTCCCTAGGGCTGGTCGGCCCGGCGGCCAGAGCCTGCGGATCCCTCCGGGACGTCCGGTTTTCGTTCCCCTACTGGTCCTATCGGCCCTGTCCTATGAAAATAGCGGTGGAAAAAGGAGGCGACGTCCTGTCTCGGGCCAAGGTTCGGTGGATGGAGATAGAGAACTCCTTCGACTACGTCGAATCGCTGCTGTCCGACCTGCCCGACTCGGCTATTACGTCCCCTGTAGGGGATTTGAAGCGGTCCTCTATGGTTATCTCCATGACCGAGGGATGGAGAGGGGAGATAGTTCACGTCGCCGTCACCGACGAGCTTGGTCTGGTGGAGGACTATCGGATAGTGGACCCCAGTTTTCACAACTGGACGGGTCTGGCCATGTCCATGAGAAACAGGGCGATCTCCGACTTTCCCCTGTGCAACAAGAGCTTCAACCTATCCTACTGCGGTTTCGACCTTTAGGCCTTGGAGGCGATTTGATGTTTTTTGATATCCTTTCGGTGAGGGCAAAACAGGGGAACAAGACCATGACCTATCCTGATGGTCCTCCTCCGACTTTGCCCGACCGGTTTGCCGGATTGCCGGTGATAGATCAGTCTATTTGCTCCACCTGTCCCGGCCCCTGTGTCGACTCCTGTCCCTCCGGTGCCGTCGAGAAGGCGGATAATCTGACTATCGACCTGGGCAAGTGCCTTTTCTGTCGTGAGTGTCAGAGGGCCTGCCCAAAAGGGGCCCTGTCTTTCGGACAGGACCACCGCCTGGGGTCCTCCACCAGGGAGGGGCTTATCTCCTTGGGAGACGGTGCAGCCCCTTCCGCCTACAACGACAGAGCCGCCGACCTCTACGGAAAGGTCTTTTCGATCCGGGTGGTAAGCGCCGGAGGCTGTGGGGCCTGCGAGGCGGACACCAACGTACTAAACACCTTGGCCTGGGATCTCAGCCGATTCGGCATAAACTACGCCGCTTCCCCTAGGCACTGCGACGGAATGATAATCATAGGCCCGGTGCCCACCAACATGGTGGAGGCGGTCGTCGAGACCTACCGGGCCATACCGGAGCCTAAGTTCGTCATAGCGGTAGGTTCATGCACGGTGACAGCCTCGTCTAAGGAGGGCTTCCCCGTCCCGGTGGACCTGTACATACCGGGCTGCCCTCCTCACCCTCTCACTATACTGGACGGAATGCTCCGCTTTTTGGGAAAGGTGAAGGAGTGATTGTCTCAATTGTGCATAGCAAAAGAGGTGAGCCCCCGCTTAAGCTGGGGCTCACCTCTTCAGTATGTCTGAGTGTGTTCCTGTTCTGATCAAAGAAACTCCCTCTTCGTCGAGCTTATATATCAATATCCAATCGGGCTCTATGTGGAGAGAGCGGTGGTTGTCCCAATTGCCTAGCATCGGATGATCGTTATACTGGGTCGGAACTTCTCCGATGGAAGCCAGGATATTGAGTATATTTTTTAGCTTTTCTATATCCTTGCCTCTTTTTATCTGTAGCTTTACGTCTCGCTTAAATTGGCTTGAGCGTTTCAGTTTTGGCATTATATCCCAAGGTCTTCGTAAAGCTCGTCGAGCGATTCAAATTCCGCCCCATCTCCAGAAGCCACCTCCTCCATGGCCTGTACGGTTCTGCCGTTAGGTATCTCCACGGTAAACGGAAGTTTCCCGTTTGCTCCGATCTGGACCAAGGTCATCCTGACGGCATCCGAAACCGAAAGTCCCATTTTAGACAGGGCTTCCGACGCCTTTCTCTTCGTTTCGCTGTCGATACGAACTCTGATAGAGCTGTCGCAAGTCGTCATGTTTATCGCCTCCTTTGTGATCACATTGTAGCAACGAGTTTTAGTGAGGTCAAGGTAAACATCAAAAAAGGCCCCGGCGAGTTCGCCGGGGCCTCTGCTATCTATGGTGGGCGACACAGGGTTCGAACCTGTGACCCCTTCCGTGTGAGGGAAGTGCTCTACCGCTGAGCTAGCCGCCCGTATGAGACGATGAGAATTATATCCCCCCTGTTGAAATAATGCAACCCCTGGGCGGAAAATGGCCCTTCACTAAAGCGACAGGTGGAAGTATACTGATGGAGTGGTCGAATATTCCCTCTTGGAAGAAAGCCCTAAATGGTGGTATAGTTCACCTGTGAACAAGGTGTATGTTGTATAAGGTGTACAGAGAGGGGTGGTTTTTTTGGTGGATTTTTCCGTTCTGTCCAAGCCCTGGGATATCTGGGAATGCTGGCGGTTTGAGCCCTGGGCGGACCAGGGGATGGAGGGAGTATTTCGCAGGGTGACTTTCATCAAGGCGGGGCTTATGGGCGAGGTGGCCCGGTACTGTGCCGACGACTATATCGTCTGGCGGTACGATCCTTCCTCCCTGGAGATGGTCAGGAAAACCTGGTCTCCGGTGAAAGACGTCATGATCCAGAGGGTTATCTTCGTCTCCCCTGAGGATCGTTTCGAGAAAAAGGTAAAGGCCTTCGCCCTGGGGTTCAGGGGATACCTTGAGACATACAGCTACGCCCCTATGGGACAGGGATACAAAAAGATAAAGGATCTAACGCCTTTGATAGACAAGGCGTGGGAATCGGTAAAAGACAGTGGCGAAAAAGGAGGTGTGGATTTGGTGGTCGCCAGCGTGGTTTAGGCCTTTTGCTTTTAATTATATAGGGGGTGTTTTAAAAGTGACTTTTGCTCTTATGTTTATAGTGTCCTTTGTGGTTTTTGTGGTCAGCTACAAGGTGTACGGTGCCTTTATGGCTGATGTTTATCAGCTCGACGACAGCAAGCAGACTCCTGCGGAGTGTCTGTTCGACGGGATAGATTACTGTCCTGCCCATCCTGCGGTGCTTCTGGGACATCACTTTGCTTCCATCGCCGGGGCCGGTCCTATAACCGGTCCTATCGCCGCCGCCGCCATGTTTGGCTGGCTTCCGACCCTTCTGTGGTGCATTATAGGGTCCACTTTCCTCGGCGGTCCTCACGATATGGGCGCCCTTGTGGCCTCCATGAGACACGACGGAAAGTCCATCGGTGAGGTCATAGAGAGATGGATAGGCCACAAAGGAAAGATCCTCTTCCTGTGGTTCACCATACTGGCCCTTATACTGGTCGTAGCGGTGTTCTTGGTCCTCTCAGCCAACACCTTCGCCGCTGACCCGATCGTCGCCTTCGTCGGGTGTCTCTACATCGCCATGGCGGTGATCTCAGGACTCCTTATCTACAAGTTTCACGTTCCTCTGTGGATCGTCACCGTCGTTATGCTGGCGATCGTCGGGACGGCCTGTGTGAAGGGCTCCGATAGCGAGACCATAATTACCCTCTTCAAGCTGCCTAACACCACGTGGAACTACATCTTGGCGGTGTATATCCTGGCGGCTTCGGTGTTGCCTGTGTGGCTTCTCCTTCAGCCTCGTGACTATCTTGCGTCCTACTTCCTCTACTTCGCCGTTATTATCGGTGCTATAGGGATGCTCTTCGGAAGCAAGTTCAACAGCGGCGCCATTCCTATGATCAAAGCCGACGTAAGCTATATAGGTTTCTCCGGCCAGCCTCTTTGGCCGATGATGTTCGTCATAGTGGCCTGCGGAGCTATTTCGGGCTTCCACTCTCTGGTTGGAAGCGGCACTACCTCCAAACAGCTTCGCAGAGAGACCGACGCCACGGTAGTAGGTTACGGCTCTATGCTCATGGAGGGGCTGGTGGCCTGCATAGCGATCGGTACGGTGATGGTAGCCGGCTCTATAGTTAAAGGCGGCCCTGTGGTGACCTTCTCCCAGGGTTTTGGACAGTTCGCCTCTATCGTCGGAATAGATCCGGAGCTCGGTACCAGGCTTGGTGCTATCGCCATAAACAGCTTCCTTCTGACCTCCCTTGACACAGCGACCCGTCTCGCTCGGTATCAGATTCAGGAGATATCGGGGATGAAGATAAACAAGTACGTCGCCACGGTTATCGCCGTCGTAGCAGCCCTCGCCCTGGTCATGGTCAAGACCCACGACGCGGCGGGGAACCCGGTGCCCGCATGGCTCGCCATATGGCCTATCTTCGGTGCGGCAAACCAGATGGTCGCCGCTCTCGCCCTTCTCGCCATCGGCGTGTGGGTCATAAAGGGGCTCAAGAAAAACGGCAACTTCGTCATGGCTCCCTTCTGGTTTATGTTGGTTACGACCCTTTTTGCCCTGATAATACTCCTCAAAGGCTGGCTGACCTCCGCTCAGCCTAATTACCTTCTCGCCGGAGTCGCGGGGATCCTGCTGGTCCTGGCTGTCATGCTGGTGTTAGAGGCATTTAAGGCCCTGAGGGAAAAGTCTATTTAACTTTTCAAGGTAGAGCGAAGCCAACAGGGAGATAATCTCCCTGTTGGCTTCGTCGTTTTTCCTATGGGCACCTCTAAAAACTCTAATCCTCGGAGAGATCGTTCCGACGGAGCCCAGAGCCCGTATACTCGACATGCCGTCGTGTAGTCGAATGGGGCGACAGGACGTCGCCCCAAGCCGAGGGGGCACAGGACGTGCCCTCCGAGGCGGTTCGTACGGAACAGGCAGGTCGAGTATACGATTGGGC